>CAYOBD010000152.1:0-5866 GCA_964402005.1 uncultured Eggerthellaceae bacterium | reverse complement strand
GAGTATCCGAACAGGTTCACGAACGAGATGGCCACGCCGCGCACGAGCGAGGGCAGCGATTCGCGCAGCATCACCTTCACTACGATCTGGAAATCGCTCGCGCCGAAGCTGTGTGCGGCCTCGATCAGGCCTTTGTCCACTTCGGCCAGGCTCTGCTCGACCATGCGCGCCACGAACGGGGCGGCTGCTACCGTCAGCGGCACGACCGCGCCGGCCACGCCGAGCGACGTGCCCACAATAAGGCGCGTGAACGGGATGATGGCAACGAGCAGAATGATGAACGGGATTGAACGCCCGATGTTGATGATCCAACCCAGCACCGTGTTCACTCCGCGGTTCGGCCGCAGGCCGCCGGGCGAGGTGACGGAGAACCAGATGCCGAGCGGCAACCCGATGACATAGGCGATCAGGCACGACATGATCGTCATGACCAGCGTATCGACCGTTCCCTGCGCGAGGAGTGCTCCGTATTTGTCGAAGAATTCGGCCATTACTCGTCGCCTCCTTCGACAGGCGCGACGGGCTGAACGCTGTCGCTCCAACCGAGCAGCTCCTTGGCCATCGTGCTCTGCGGATTCGCGAACACCTTGGCCGTCGGGCCCTCTTCCACGATGCGCCCGGCGTCGATCACGGCGATGCGGTTGCAGACGCGCTGCGCCACTGCGAGCGAGTGCGTGATGATGACCATGGTCACGCCCAAGTCGGCATTGATGCGTGCGAGCAGGTCAAGCACCTGCACAGTCGTGCGCGAGTCAAGCGCGCTCGTCGCCTCGTCGCACAGCATGTAGCGCGGCTGGTTCGCAAGCGCACGCGCGATGGCGACGCGTTGCTGCTGGCCGCCGGAAAGCTGGCTGGGGTAGCGGTCCTCAAGCCCGTCGAGCCCCACCAGGCGCAGGAGCTCGCGGGCGCGTTCCTCACGCTTATCCTTAGCCTCGCCGCGCACCTCGAGCGGGAACGTGACGTTGCGCAGCACGCTGCGCTGCTGGAACAGGCTGAAATTCTGGAAGATCATGCCGATGCTCGCGCGCAACTCGCGCAGCTTCTTGTCGCGGTAGTCAGTGATGTCGGCGCCGTCGATGATGATGCGCCCTTCCGTCGGGCGCTCGAGCAGGTTCAGCAGGCGCACGAGCGTCGATTTGCCCGCGCCCGACTCGCCGATGATCCCGAACATGTCGCTATCGTTGATCGTAAGGTTCACGCCCTCGAGCGCGCGGTGCTGGCCGTCGCTCGACGTGTACACCTTCCCGATGTCGTGCAATTCAATCATGCTTCTGTACTTCTCCTCTTCTGCCTGGCGTTATGCTCATTCCGCCGGGCCGTAATAGCGGCGCTGCGCGATGGCGTGGTGCACCCAGTCGATGAGCGTGATGAAATCGAAGACCGGCAGCCCGGTTGCGGCATGCAGATCGGCGGCATAGGGCGGCAGATCGCTGCATTCGAGCAGGATCGCACCGATTTCCGGATGCGCGGCGATTTGCGCGCGTGCCAGCCCGCACAAGTCCTCGATCAAAGCGCCGTTGTCGAGCTCGGTTTGCCCCCAGCGGATGGGCGCGAACGCCTCGCGGTCGCCCACGTTCTGCACGATCAGCCGCTCGCCTGTGGCGCCTACATGCGCCAGCAGCGCCTCGTTCACGGAATCGCCGTCGGCGGCGAACACGAGGATGCGCTGGTCGCGGCGCAGCCCCAGCTCGATGACCGGCACCTGGGCCAAGCTCGACATGAACACGGGCACGTTAACCGCATCGGCGACAGCCTGCTGGAAGTGCGCGAAGAACCCGCATGCACCCACAATCGCCGCAGCGCCTTTCGCCTCGAGCGTGCGCGCCGCTTCCACGACCGCCGTCTCGAGTGCTGGATCGCCGCCGAACAGCTGCTCGATTTCGAACACGACCTCTTCATAGAGCACGGGGTAGTCGAACGTCGCCGCGTTCACGACGTTGCCCGGCAGTTTCGGATAATCGAGCCGAATCGCGATGATGCCGATCGGCCGTCCCGCCGTCGTGCGCGGCGTTGCGGCAATGACTCCGCGTCGTGCTCGTTCGTCGTAGATGTATGCCAACGTGCGCTCCTTTTATCGAAAGTGAATCATTGGGGAGACTCCCCAATGATTCACTTTCTTACTCGTAGATGCCCTCGTGCAGATATGCAAGCAGCTGTTCACGGTCCAGATCGGCGATGCCCAAATCCTCGAGCTTCATGCCCTCTGCGAAGTAGTCGGTGCCGTTCATGGCGCCCGCGATCACGATCATCGCGTCGATGATGGGCGTGGGTACGCCGAATTTCACACCCAGCTCGTGGTACACATGGCAACCGACCGGCACGTCCTCGGTCACGTAGCGGTTCTTGATGGTGAAAGGCCCGGTGGCAAAGCCGACTTCCCACTGCTCTTCGAACGGCACGCAGCAGCCTTCGCCCATGTACTCCTGCCCGAGTACGCTCGTGCGCTGGAAGAACACGTCGCGATCGAACGGCTGGATGCCTACGCCGATGGCCTCGGCGAGCGCCATTTCTTCACCATAGAAGCGATATTGCACCTCCGAGATCGACGGGCAGAACGCATGCGAATAGATTGAGTACTCGTGCAGGTTCTTGCCCAGCACTGTGCCGAAGTTCTCCATCGTGGATACGCCGAGCAGCGTGCCAGGCACGTGGATCACGGGATTCACGTTCGAAAAACCGATGTCGAGCACGGTGTCGCCCGCCACAGCGCCGTCGCCCTGCGTGATGGCGTCGAAGCAGCCGAGCGCCTTCGAGCTCTCCAGGAACGCTTCGGTGTCGCGTGTGGGCAGGGCCGATCCGCGCAGCGTGATGGCGCGGTACACGAGCGACACATGCGCGTTCGGGATGCCGCCTTCGGTGTCGATGCGCGTGCCGTACGGCGCGCTCGACCAGCCGCCGATGATGACATCGGCCGTGCAGCCCATCTCGCGCATGATTTTGCGCAGGCGCAGCGAACCGTAATTGTCGGGGATGATGTGGATGATCTGCCCGTCTTCAAGGCACGGGACGAGCTCGCGGAAGAACGGCTCGTGCGCGATGGACGGCACGCCCACGATGATGAGCTTCGCGCCGCGCACCGCTTCGGCGACCGAGTTCGTGGCCAGGGCGTATTGCGCGCGGCCGAAACGCTCGAAGCCGTATTTCGTCTGCGTGCCCGGATGCTTTGCCTGGATCGTGATGCCCGTGCGGTCCACGGTGCCCAGAGATTTCTCGAAGAACGGGTCAAGGTCGCAGATGCGTACTTCCTGGCCGGCAAGCGCGCAGTCCGCGCCGCAGGTTTTTCCGACCGCGCCGCCGCCGAGCACGGCGATGGGCGAATTCCTAAGCTCGTCGATATCGATTGCTGTCATGTTCGGTCCTTTCCTCTCTATGGGCGTCTAAGAGCGCACCGGATGCGCGCATATGCGCGCGCGAGTGTTGTAAATACAGCGTGTTCAAGTTTCGCAGAATGACGCCCGAGCGGATATCTGTGTTTTCAATAGGGAGTTACCGAGATAACCGATATCGGAAAACACGGTGACCAGAGTGCAGAAACGGTTATTGCCTTCTCCATTGAATGCATGAGGAAATCAATATAGAATAGCTCGCCGTGAAGACGGAGGGTCTGCGCGTTGCAAACTCGGAGCAGGCCCTCGCGAAATGCAAACCGAAAGGGAGGGGAACATGAGGAAATTCGGAAAAGGAAAAATTGCTGCAACGCTTGCCGTTGCAGCGTTCGGAGCGGTACTCGCAATCGGTCTGGCAGGCTGCGGCGGATCGAGCCCGGCCCCGAGCGGCGGCTCGAGCGCACCGGCGGATTCGTCGGCGGCTCCAGCCTCTGGTGAGCTTCAGACCATTACCGTGGCAGCCGTGCCTACGCCCCACGCCGAGATCCTGAACGACGTCTGCAAGCCAATTCTGGCCGAGCAAGGCTATGATCTGGTCGTAAAGGAGTTCACGGATTACGTGCTGCCGAACACGGCAACCGAAGAGGGCGAAGTCGATGCCAACTACTTCCAGCACGTGCCGTATCTGGACGACTTCAACAAGGAGCAGGGTACCCATCTGGTGTCCATCGTGGGCGTGCATTACGAGCCGTTCGGACTGTATGCCGGCAAGGATAAGTCGCTGAAGAATCTCGACGATCTGCCCGAGGGTGCAAAGGTCGCAGTGCCGAACGATCCAACGAACGAGGCCCGCGCGCTGCTGTTGCTCCAGGAAGCTGGCCTGATCAAGCTTGACGCGTCCGCTGGTCTTGCTGCTACGAAGGCTGACATCGTCGAGAATCCGCGCAATCTTGACATCATCGAGCTTGAGGCTGCCCAGACGGCTCTGTCGCTGGAGGATGTCGACATCGCTGCCATCAACTCGAATTACGCGCTTGAAGCTGGCCTGAACGTGGCGAACGATGCCATCGCGGTCGAGTCCGCCGAAGGCGAGGCTGCCCAGACCTATGCGAACGTGCTTGTCGTGAAGGAAGGCAACGAGAACAATCCGGCCGTCGTGGCGCTTGCCGAGGCCCTGAACTCCGATGCCGTGCGCGACTACATCAACAACACGTACGAAGGTGCTGTGCTGCCGGTCTTCTAAGCACAGATGAAATAGCATCCCGAAAGCGGCCCGGAGGAATTTCCTCCGGGCCGCTTTGCATTTGCGCGCCGAGGTAGCTCAAAGCTGCAGCAGCCTTGCGCCATCGTCTCTGCAGCGCGGATCCGCCTTTCCCGCAGCCAGCCACCCTCCCGCATCTCGGCGGCGTTCGGAGTTTCCGAACGCCAGGCATGCGCAGCGTGTACAGCTACGGGCGTGGATGCAGGCATATACTTTTACCTGTAACCCATCAGAGCGGCTATCGGAATTGCCGCACGACGAGAAAGAAGGACCATCATGACGCAACCGAAGATCCTTGACACCAACATCGCCCAGAGCGTGATCGAGCTCATCGGCAACACGCCGCTTCTGCAGCTGAACCGCTACGGCGCCGCGCACGAGCTGGGCGGGACCATCCTGGCGAAGCTCGAGTACCGCAACCCCGCTGGCTCGGTGAAGGACCGCATCGGCTACTCGCTGATCGCGCAGGCCGAGAAGGACGGCCTCCTGCAGCCTGGTGGCACGATCATCGAGCCCACGAGCGGCAACACCGGCATCGCGCTTGCCGCATACGGCGCTGCACTCGGCTACAAGGTGATCATCGTCCTGCCCGACAACCTGTCCGTCGAGCGCCGTGCACTCATCCGCCAGTACGGTGCCGAGCTCGTGCTCACGCCCAAGGAACAGGGCATCAAGGGTTCGATCGCCAAGGCAGAGGAAATCCACGCGGCCACGCCGAACTCGTTCATCCCGCAGCAGTTTGAGAACCCGGCCAACCCCGCGATTCATGCCGCCACCACCGCTGAGGAAATCTGGCGCGATACGGCGGGTACCGTTGACTTCGTGGTCGGCGGCGTCGGCACGGGCGGCACGATCAGCGGTATCGCGCGTGCGCTGAAGCCGCGCAAGGAAGGCCTGAAGATCGTGGCCGTGCAGCCTGCCGAGTCGCAGATGCTCACGGGCGGTCCGGCCGGCACCCACGGCATCCAGGGCATCATGCCCGGGTTCGTGGCGGCCAACTACGACGCCGATGTCATCGACGAGGTCATCTCGATCGAGACGCCCGACGCCATCGCAGCCTCGCAGGAGCTCGCGCGCACCGAAGGCGTGAATACGGGCATCTCCTCGGGCGCCGCGCTCGCGGCTGCGGCCATTCTTGCTGCGCGCCCCGAAAACGCCGGCAAGAACATTGTCGCCATCTTGCCCGACACCGGCGAGCGCTACTTGTCGACCGCCTTATTCCCGAAGGTTGACGAATAACAGCGTGCCTTCTCTCTCGAACGGGGCAGCGGCGTTGGGC
>CAYOBD010000151.1:0-5901 GCA_964402005.1 uncultured Eggerthellaceae bacterium | reverse complement strand
GCATGCCCCGGTCATCGCCATGGGACATAACTACGGCATGGGCTACGACGGATTCCCAGTTGCGGGCATACTGACCATGATCGTAGCCTGCACGGCACTCGGCATGTTTCTGAGCTATCTGCGCATGAGGTCCGGTAGCGTGTGGCCGTGCGCGCTCGCCCATGGCGCCTTCAACGCGGTAGCGAACATCGGCCTTCTGTTCTGTGTGACCGGCCAGTCGCTTTTCGGGCCGTCGCCGCTCGCGCTTGTGGCGGGTATCCCGGTGCTCGTGCTCGGTATCGTGTGCTGGCTGCGCCTTCCCCGCGTAGCGTAAAGGCGAATCGCCCGAACGGTGGTACACCCCCGTAACAGGGGTGTACCACCAAGACGGACCGACCCTGTGGTGGTACACCCCTGTTACAGGGGCGCACCATAACAGGGGTGCACCACCCAGCATCCCTGTCGCCGGGACGTTGCATCGCGGGGGGGGGTGTTACATCGCTGGAGCGCTGCATCCCCTTATTCTGCTAGCTTGAAGCGGAGAGTCTGGGTCGTGTGGTCGGCCTCCACCAGGCGCACGGCAATGTGGCGGCCCAGACGGAAAGTGCGACCCGTATCCGAGCCGACCAGCGTGTGGCGGATGGGATCGAGCGCGAAGTACTCGTTTCCCAAGTCGCGAATATCCACCAGGCCTTCAGCCGTGTTCTCCAGCTTCACGTACAGCCCGTAGGTCGCCACACCCGCAATCATGGCGGAAAAAACCTCGCCGATGTGCGCCTCGAGAAGCTCGATGATCTTGACCTCCTGCGAGTCGCGCGCCGCCATCTCGGCCACGCGCTCCATCTTGCTCGAATGCTCCGCAAGCCACGAGAGCTGCGACACCTCCTGATCGAACAGCTCGGGCTTGCGCGTCTTCAGCGCGCGCAGCATCCGATGCACCACGAGGTCGGGATAGCGCCTGATCGGCGATGTGAAATGCGCATATGCGGCGCTTGCCAGCGCATAGTGGCCAGCCAGGTCGGGGCTGTATACGGCGCGTTTCATCGCGCGCAGCACAAGCGTCGTAACGAGCGTCGCTTCGGGGCGCGTCGAGCACAGCTCGAGCACCTTCCCTATCTCATGCGGATTGCCCGCGCAGAAAAGCGGCTCGTTGATCGTGTCGAACCAGGGGAATTCTTGCAGCACGGGCACCAGGCCTTCGAGCGCTTCATGCGCCGGCTTGCCGTGCACGCGATACATGCAGGGGAAACCCGCATCGCGCAGCATGCATGCGACCGCCTCGTTTGCGGCGATCATGGCCTCCTCTATCAGCTGTGTGGCCGGAGTGCTTCGCCGAAGGACAACCTCGATCGGCGCCCCCGATTCGTCGAGGCGCACCTTGGCCTCCGTCGTGTCGAAATCCAGGCCGCCTGCACGCTCGCGTGCAGTTCGGCGGGCGTCGGCGAGGGCGGAAAGCATGCGAAGGCTGGATGCGAGGGCGGCAGACTGATCGGCGGGAGCAGCTTGCACCTCACCTGCTTCGTCGAGTCGGGTCTGGCCCTCGCTTTCGAGCTGGGCCCCGCCCTCGAGCAAAGCCTGATCCTGGGCCCCGAGCCCTGCTTGCATTTCACCCTCGAGCAAAGCTTGGGCCTCATCATAGGTCAGCCGCGCCTGAGAGCGGATAACCGCCAGATAGGCATCCGATTCCACGATGCGCCCGTTCGCATCGATCACCATATCCACGGTCATCGTGCGCCGATCCTCTCCAGGGCGCAGCGAGCACACATCGTTCGACAACATCTCGGGCAGCATCGGAATCACGCGATCGACCAAGTACACGCTGGTGGCACGACGGCGCGCATCCAGATCGACCGACGAACCCCACGGCACATAGTGCGACACATCTGCGATATGCACGCCCAGCCGCCACAGGCCTTCCCCGCGCGGCTCGATGGACACCGCATCGTCGAAGTCGCGCGCGTCTGCAGGGTCGATCGTGAAGATGAACCGCTCGCGCAAATCGGCATACCCATCGGCCAGCGCGCCTTCCGCATCCACGACCGCTTCGCCCGCCTGGGCGAGCGTCGCTTCGGAAAACGCCGTCTCGAGCTTGTGGCGGGCAATGATCAGGTCGATCGGCACACGCTCATCATCTTCCGAGCCGAGCACCTCCACCACGCGGCCCGTCGCCGCCTCGCGCCGCGACGGATACGTCGTCATCTCCACGCGCACGATGGCGCCGTCGGGCACATCGGGCGTTTCGGCACGGCGCGTGAATATGTCGTACGGGATGCGCTGGTCAACGGGAACAACGATGCCGAATGGCTCGGCAACCTCATAACGGCCGATCAGATGCGTATGGGCGCGCTGCACGATGCGCACGATGCGCGCTGCGCGCTTGCGCCCGGCAGCACCTTCCCCGTCCTGCGGCCCTCGTTCATGCACGGGCGCGATTTCGACCGTATCGCCATCGAACGCGCCGTTCATCTTGGATGCGGGGATGAAATACTCGCCTTCGGCCGTCTGCACGAAGCCGTACCCGCCGCGCCGCACATCGAGCACGCCACGCGGATTGCTGCGCGGTGCTCGGCGCGTATGGGAACGGTTGCGGGCCACGGGAAACACCCTTTCATCAAAGCCGGACAAGTCGTCGGGAACGGGACTGCGAGGCCGGGCAAGCACCGGGACCGAGCGCGAAGTCGGCGGGGTCTGACCCCCATCGACTCATTCCCAGCCGGACTTGCTTTCAGTAGATTTTACTCCGTTGTCGATTCAGTATGGGAGGAGGCGACTTCGATGGCATATTGCTTCTGCGCATCGTCATTCTCGCCTGTATCCACCGTGACCGACGGGGTGACGCCCACCTGATCGATTGCATGCCCCTCAGGCGTCAGATAGTACGCCGCCGTATAGCGGATGGCGCCGCCGTACGACAGCTCGTGCAGCACCTGCACGGAGCCCTTGCCGAGCGTCGTCACGCCCACGAGGGTCGCGCGCTGGCTATCCTTCAGAGCCGCCGCGACCACCTCGGCTGCAGCAGCCGTGTTCTTGTTGATAAGCACGATAAGCGGCTTCGATGTCGCGGTCTTGCCGGAGGCCGCCTTGGCGGACTGCCCATCGATGGTCTTAATCTCGACCACCGTTCCGCTGTTCATGAACAAGCTTGCGATATCGACCGCCTGGCTCAGGTACCCGCCGGGGTTGTCGCGCAGGTCAAGCACGTATGCCGCAGCGCCCTGCGAATCCAAAGCCGACAGCGCCTCTTCCACGAGCGATGCAGAATTCTGGGTGAATTGCTTGACGCGAACGTAGCCGACGCGATTGTCCTCATAGTACTCGGTCGTCACGTTGGGCTCGTCGAATTCCGCGCACTGCAATGTCGTCGTGAATTCCCTACCGCCATCCGACTCGAGCGATTCGGGCCGACGCCAGGTCATTACCACCGATTGCCCGCTGCGCTGGCTCAGCAGCGATGCGATCTCGCTACGCGACCAGGACTGCGCACGATCGCCGTCGACCGCCACAACGAAGTCACCAACCTGCACGCCCGCCAGCTGCGCAGGCGCACCCTCGAATACGTCAACCGCGTACGCCTGACCGTTGTACTCGGAGAACAGCACGCCGATGCCGGCATACCCCTCGTTGTTCGTGCTCAGCAGCTCCTGATAACGCGCGGGAGAATAGTAGCGCACATACGGATCGCCCGACGCAGACGCGAACGCCGTGAGCACATCGCCGGTGATCGTCTCCAGGTCGTAGCTGTCCAAGCTGTCCGACGCCAGGATATCTTCCACTTCGGAAATGCGCGCCGACAGCGAATTGTACGCATCCTTGGATGCCGCATTCGCATCGGCGTCGTCGTGGACTACCCCCGTGATAGAGGAAGGGAATCCGACAGAATCAAGCAAAACTGGGGTGCCCCGAAGGACAAACCCCAGCATAAACGCCGCGAACAAAGCAATGACGAACGAAAGGATCTTGATGGTCCGGGTGTTGCGCGAACGCGTCTTACGCTTTCGCGCAACCGGCCGGGGAGTTGTTTTCGTATGCCTTGCCACGATCCGCCGCTTAGACGGTTACACCTTAAGATAACGGCGCATGGCAAGTGCGGAGCCGATGAGGCCTATGACCAAGCCTGCCACGAGCAGTATCAGGTAGATGATCAGATACGTGCTCGTCGGGACTTCCATGGGCAAAAACGTCAGCGAGTTCTGGATGCCCGGCAGCACGAGACGGCGCAGCAGCTCCAAGCACACCACTGCGAGTACCGCGCCGATGACGGCATGCAGCGCACCTTCCATCAGGAAGGGGCCACGGATGAAGCCGTTCGAAGCACCCACCAGACGCATGATGGCGATCTCCTTGCGGCGCGCCAAGATGGCCAGGCGGATCGTGTTGTTGATGAACACGAGCGCGATGAACACCAGCAGGACGATCAGCGCGATGCCGATGTAGCGCACGTAGTTCGTGAACGCGAACAGGCGCTCGACCGTCTTCTGGCCGTACTTCAGCGATTGGGCCGGATCATCCTCGTCCGCGATGCTCTTGAACAGGTCGCTTTGCGCGATGTCATCGGCAACCTGCTGGACCAGCTGCGGATCGGAAAGCTCGATGTTGATCGATGCCGGCAGAGGATTTCCGCCCAGTTCATCGACGATATCGGCATTCGACGGCGTGTTGCGGAATTTCTCGAGCGCCTCGTCCTTGGTGGTAAAGGTAACGCCCGAAACGCCGTCCAGGCCCTCTATGTATTTCTGCATGTTGGCGATATCGGCCTCGCTCGCATCGTCTGCGATGTAGGCCGTGATGGAAACCTCGCCCTCCACGGACTCCACGATGTTCTCGATCATGACGCCGCCAGACATGAACAATCCGATGATCAGCAGCGACAGGAAAATCGTGACGATGGAACCCAGCGTCGTGGAAAGGTTGCGTGCAAATCCCTGCAGGGATTGCTTGAGGAAGTATACAAGACTAGACATCGAAACCGTACACTCCCCTCTGCTGGTCGCGCGTCAGATGGCCGCGGTCGAGCGCGATTACGCGCCGGCGCATGTTGTCGACCATCTCGCGGTCGTGCGTGGCTACCAGAACCGTGGTGCCCGTGCGGTTGATACGCTCGAGCAAGTCCATGATGCCGCGCGACGTCTGCGGGTCCAGGTTGCCGGTGGGCTCGTCGCAGACGAGCAGCGGCGGGCGGTTCACGATGGCGCGCGCGATGGACACGCGCTGCTGCTCGCCGCCGGACAGCTGGTCGGGTTTCTTATCCAGCTTGTCCTGCAGGCCCACGAGGCGCAGCACCTCAGGCACCTGCGTCTTGATAACGTGGCGGCTCTTGCCGATTACCTCGAGGGCGAATGCCACGTTCTCGAAGACGGTCTTATTCGGCAGCAGCTTGAAGTCCTGGAACACGAAGCCGATGTTGCGGCGCAGATAAGGCACGCGCCAATTGCGCATCGTGCCCAGATCCTCGCCCGCGATGACGATGGAGCCCTTCGTGGGCTTCAACTCGCGGATGATCAGGCGCACGAGCGTCGATTTGCCCGAGCCGGAATGCCCTACCAGGAACACGAATTCGCCGGGATAGATCTCGAGCGATACGTCCTCGATGGCGGGTTTGCCAGGCTGGGCAGGATAGGTTTTGGTTACATGGTCGAACGAGATAACCGGTGTACCTTGCTGGGGGATATCGTCAACCTCCAGCGATGGCAGCATATCGGATAAGCTCTCCGTCGACCGCCTGGGTTGGGAATCGGCCCTATGCGACGTGTGCGCACGATTCCCTTGACTGGTGGCGTCTGTCACAGAATGCTCCGTTCGTGTAGTCGTTTACTGAGACGACCGTATTTTACCAGCTTTCCTACGCGCGATTGTCCTCTTCACATCTTCGACAATCGCGGTTCACAGGGGCATGATGCGGATGGGCAAAGTGAATCATTGGGG
>CAYOBD010000150.1:5641-5904 GCA_964402005.1 uncultured Eggerthellaceae bacterium | reverse complement strand
GTGACTGGCCGACATCATTCTGATCCAGCGCTGTTTCGACCCCGTCGCCGATCCTGTCAATCGCGTGCAGGCGCGCGCCAAGCTCGAGGAGGCGCTGGGCGCACCCGACGCCCGCGTGCGCGCCAAGGCGAAGGAGGCGCTGGAGAAACTCGACGAAGCGCTGCCGATTCCTTCGGATGAGGAGCGCGAGCGCGCGCTGGGCGAGGCGAAGGAAATCTGCACGCGCGAGCACGAGCAGGTGGTGAAAGCCCGCGGCCTGTGCG
>CAYOBD010000150.1:0-5631 GCA_964402005.1 uncultured Eggerthellaceae bacterium | reverse complement strand
CTTGCCGACGACATCCTGCGCTCGTGCGGCTTCGATCCCGAAACGCCGCCCGAGGCGCGCGCCGCGCTTTTTGAGACCGTCGAGGCCGCTGAGGCGTCTGCCGACGCCAAGGTTCGCGCCAAGGCGAAGGAGGCCCGCGAGAAGCTCGAGGCCCTTCCGCCGCTTCCGTCGGATGACGAGCGGGCGAAGGCGCTCGTGCAGGCCAAGGAGATCACCGAGGCCGAGCACAATGCCGTCGTCGCGGCGGGCGGTCTTGCCGTCATCGGCACCGAGCGCCATGAGTCGCGCCGTATCGACAACCAGCTGCGCGGCCGTTCCGGACGTCAGGGCGACCCCGGCGAGACGCAGTTCTACCTGTCGCTGGAAGACGACCTGATGCGTCGTTTCGGCGGCGACCGCATGGGGTCGATCGCCAACATGATGGACCGCATGCGCATCCCGCCGGAGCAGCCCATCCAAGCGGGCATGGTGTCCAAGGCCATCGAGACCGCCCAGCACAACGTGGAGGCCATGCATTTCGCCGCACGTAAGAACGTGCTGGAGTACGACGATGTCATGAACCTGCAGCGCAAGGCCATCTACGAGGAACGCAATGCCATTCTGGACGGCAAGGATATGACCGATCGGATTCCCGAGATCATCTCCGACTGCGCGCGCTCGGCCGTGTACGAGCATTGCCCCGAGAAGACGGCCAGCGACGACTGGGATATCCACGCGCTCGAGATGTGGGCGACGTCGATGACGGGCCATGATGATTTCCACGTGGAGGATATCGACCACGACGACGATGTTGAGAACGTGGTTGCTGCGCTCGAGGAGTACCTGGGCGAAGTCTACGATGAGAAAACCGCGCTGCTCGGCGCCGACGTGATGCGCACCCTGGAAGCCCAGATCATGCTGCGCATCATGGACACGCGTTGGATGGCGCACCTGCAGGACATGGACTACCTGCGCACCGGCATCGGCCTGCGCGCCTATGGCCAGCGCGATCCTCTGACCGAGTACCGCGAGGAGGCCTACCAGGCGTTCTCGCGTCTGACCGACGGCATGTACACCGACTATCTGCGCACGCTGCTGCGTCTGCAGATCGCCCAGCAGCCGTCTGTCGAAGCCGAAGCCGAGAAGGCCGACGACCCGCTGGCCGGCAAGCACGTGAACTACTCGAACCCCGAGCAGGCGCTTTCGGGCTCCGGCGGTTCGGCTGCGGCTCCGGCATCGGTACAGCGCCAGGTCAACGCCGCGCAACCCCAGGCGCCCGCGCCTTCACAGGGCAAGGCCAAGACGTACGTCAAGGATAAGGACGACCCCTACCAGAACGTCGGCCGCAACGATCCCTGCCCCTGCGGGTCCGGCAAGAAATTCAAGAAGTGCCACGGCATGTACCAGGAGGGTGCGAAAATGTGAAATTAAGGCGACCTTAATTTCACATTAAGAAGTGCCACGGCATGTACCAGTAGGACGCAAGAATGAATGATGGTGCACCCCTGTAACAGGGGTGCACCATTCGTTAGAGGCTGGGTTTGCGGTGGTACACCCCTGTAACAGGGGTGTACCATTCGTTAGAGGCCGGCTCCATCGCGTTGCCCCTTCGGCGGTCTGCTTGCGTGTGCGTGCGCCCGGCGGATCGCGCTGGGTGGAAGGCGCGAACGACGGGGGAAATGCGCAGGTGCCGTGGTGCGTGCGCTGCTCGCATTTGCGCCACCTGCGATTACGTGGTAAGGTTTACGACCGTTTTGCCGGTATTTGCTCTCCGGCAAAGACAGACAAGAGAAAACGGGCGAAATGCCCGGGCGTTTTAGGAGGAAAAATGCGCAAGACAACGTTGTTCGAAGGCAAACGGCACATCTACGACACCGCGAAGGCCCAGCTTCTGGGCGAGCGTGCGTACAGCTACTACGGCGATCCGGCGGGCTATGAGGAGAAGCTCTACCAGACCAAGGGCGGCCTCTATTTCGTGTGGGGCATCGGCGGTTCGGAAAGCCCCTATGCTGCTGGCGAGGATATCCGTCCGCTGAACGAAGGCGAAGCCGAGGAGTGGCTCGAGGCTTAATGCGGCCTTCGGCGCCAAAATGTGACATTAAGGCGACCTTAATTTCACATTTCCTTAATTGAACGAACTTGCGAAAGAGCCGGGCATCCGATGCCGGCTCACTTTGAATCATTGGGGAGACTCTGAGTGAATCATTGGGGAGACTCCCCAATGATTCATTATTGAGTGAGGCAGGGCCTTGGGCCAGGGGCCTGACCCCGCTGGCCCAAAGTGAATCATTGGGGAGTCTCCCCAATGATTCACTACTGGGCGGCGTTCCACTTGTGATAGGCGATAACGAACTCGTCGAGGTCGCCGGCGAGCACCGCGTCCACGTTGCCGGTCTCATGGCCAGAGCGCAGGTCTTTCACCAGCTGATACGGGTACAGCACGTAGTTGCGGATCTGGCTGCCGAACGAGTTCTCCATGCGTTCGCCGCGCAGCTCGTCGATCTCGGCGCGGCGGCGCTCCTCCTCGAACTCATAGAGCTTGGCGCGCAGCACGCGGAAAGCCGCATCCTTGTTCTGCAGCTGGGATTTCTGGTTCTGGCAGGTCACGACGATGCCGGTCGGGATATGCGTCAAGCGTACGGCAGAATCGGTCGTGTTCACGCACTGCCCGCCGGGGCCGGACGCCCGGAACACGTCGACGCGCACGTCGTTCGGGTCGAGATCGACCTCGATGTCCTCGGGCAGCACGGGCAAAAGCTCGACGCTCGCGAACGTCGTATGCCGACGCGCCTTCACATCGGTGGGGGAGATACGCACGAGCCGATGCACGCCCACCTCCGAGCGCAGCATGCCGTAGGCGTTGCGGCCCTCGAACTGGACCACGGCGCGGTCGATGCCGATCTGCTCGGCATACGAGATGTCGAGCACATGCACCTTCCAGCCTTTGCGCTCGCCATAGCGCGAGTACATCTTGAACAGCATATCCGTCCAGTCGTTGGCTTCCAGCCCGCCCTGTCCGGGGTTCACGGTAAGGATCGCATCGCCGTCGTCGAATCGCCCGGTGAACCACGTCGAGAGTTCCAGATCATCGAGCACGCCCGAAAGCTCGTTGCATGCCTGCACGGCCTCGTCGGCGAACATCTCGTCCTCGACGGCCAGCTCGAATGCCGCTTGGGCATCGTCGAGCAGTGCGGCAGCGCCGTCGAATTCGCGCAGCGCTTCGCGCAGATTTCCAGCGCGCTTCGAGACGGCCTGGGCGCGCGCCGAATCGTCCCAGAATCCGGGTTTCGCGGTCTCTTTGTCGAGCTGAACGAGCTCAGCGGTCTTCTCGTCGATATGAAGGCCTGCGCGTACGTCTTCGAGCCGTTGCTGCAGCTGTTCTATCGTTTTCGAATCGATCTCCATAGCCGATTATGATAGCGCATCATCGCCGTTTAGCGGAGCAGGTATTAGACGCTATCTCATTCGTTTTGAAACGATGAAGATTCTGTTATTCGAATTAATGACAAAATATTTAGAAATACCTGTTCACAAATTGCAGCTTATAGCTAATAATTAATCGATTTTCGGATAGGCGCAGGTGATTGCCCACATCGCATCTTTCACCGATAGAGGGTGCAAATTCACGCGGAATCCCGAGCGTTTTTCGCACGCCGTTGTAGAATGGATTTCCACTCATATGGGAAAGGGATGGAGCATGGACATCACCGGTTTGCAGGCGAAGGCTAACGACCTCCGCATCGACATCGTGCAGATGCTGGAAGCGGCAGGCAGCGGGCACCCCGGAGGGTCGCTATCGGCTGCCGACATAATGACCGCGCTCTACTTCGGCGGAGTGATGCGCCATGACCCGGCGAACCCGCAGGATCCCGACCGCGACCGGTTCGTGCTGGCGAAGGGCCATGCCGCCCCCGTCCTGTACGCCGCGCTCGCGCATGCGGGGTATTTCCCGCGCGAGGAGCTGATGACCCTGCGCAAGCTGGGCAGCCGCCTGCAGGGGCATCCCGACTGCAACCTGGTGCCCGGCGTGGACGTGTCCACTGGATCGCTTGGCCAGGGGCTCTCGATAGCCTGCGGCATGGCCGCGGGCCTGCGCTTGGACGGGCGCGACGCGCATGTGTTCGCGTTGTTGGGCGACGGCGAATGCCAGGAGGGCCAGGTGTGGGAGGCTGCCATGTTCGCCGCCCACCGCAAGCTCGGGAAGATCATCGCGATCGTGGACAGCAACGGCCTGCAGATCGAC
The DNA here is from genome assembly GCA_964402005.1 of uncultured Eggerthellaceae bacterium. Lineage (GTDB taxonomy): Bacteria > Actinomycetota > Coriobacteriia > Coriobacteriales > Eggerthellaceae > CAYOBD01. The sequence continues at coordinate 1,409 of CAYOBD010000150.1, read as the reverse complement.
GGCCGCACGTCCGACGTGTGCGACCTGGGCGACATCGCGGCGAAGTTCGCGGCGTTCGGCTGGGACGCCGCCGAGGTCGACGGCCATGACATCGCGGCCGTCATCGACGTTCTGGAGAAGGCGAAGGCCGCAGGTGGCGACAAGCCCCACGTGATCGTCGCCCATACCGTGAAGGGCACGGGCGTGTCGTTCATGGAGGACCAGGCCGGCTGGCACGGCAAGGCCCCCAACGCCGAGCAGCTGGCCCAGGCGCTCGCCGACCTGGGCGCCGGCGAGGGCGATATCCTGCCCAAGCCCCAGATGCCGCCCGTCGAGCCGCTCCGGTTCGCGCCGGTTGCCGACGCGCCGTCGGTTGCAGTCGAGAAGCCGCAGCTGCTCGATCCGGCCGAGGCGACGGAGAAGAAGGCGACGCGCGCGGCCTACGGCGTGACGCTCGCGAAGCTGGCGGCCGAGGGCATGCCGATCGTGGCCGTGGACGCCGATCTGTCCGGGTCGACGACGACGGCGAAGTTCGGTGCCGCCGCCCCGGAGAACGCCGAGCGCCTGTTCAACGTCGGCATCGCCGAGCAGAACATGGTGGACGTGGCCGCGGGGCTCTCGCTCACGGGCAACATCGCCTTCACGGGCAGCTTCGCCGTGTTCGGCACCGGGCGCGCCTACGACCAGATCCGCAACACCGTGTGCTACAGCAACCTCAACGTGAAGATCGCGCCCTCGCATGCCGGCGTGTCCGTCGGGCCCGACGGCGGCAGCCACCAGATGCTCGAGGACGTGTCGATCATGCGCAGCCTCCCCAACATGCGGGTGCTCGTGCCCGCGGACTGCGCGGCGGCGGCGGCCGCGGTGCGCCTGGCGGCGCAGACCCCCGGCCCGGTCTACATCCGCATGGGCCGCGCCCCGGTCCCCTGCGTGTACGCCGAGGGCATCGAGCTGCGCCTCGGGGGGTCGAACGTGCTGCGCGAGGGCGCGGACGTGACCATCGCCGCATGCGGCGTCGAGGTCGAGCAGGCCATGAAGGCCGCCGACATGCTGCACGAGCAGGGCATAGAGGCCGAGATCATCGACGCGTACTCGATAAAGCCCCTGGACGCGGAGGCCATCTGCGCATCGGCGCGCAAGACCGGCTGCGTCGTGACTGCCGAGGAGCACAGCAGCGTGGGCGGTCTGGGCTCTGCGGTGGCCGAAGCGCTCGCGGAGGGGTTCCCCGCGCCGCTCGAGCGCGTGGCCGTGCCGGACGTGTTCGGCAAGTCCGGCGAGTATCCGCAGCTGTCCGAGTACTTCGGGCTGGACGCCCCCGCAATCGTCGAGGCCGTGAATCGGGCAATCGCACGCAAATAGGGTGAATCATTGGGGAGACTCCCCAATGATTCACTAATAGGACGAATCATTGGGGAGTCTCCCCAATGATT
>CAYOBD010000149.1:0-5909 GCA_964402005.1 uncultured Eggerthellaceae bacterium | reverse complement strand
CGGCCACGATGGCCTCGGAGTGATGCGTCGAATAGCGGTTGATGTGCGCGATGGCCTCATCGAGCCCGGACACGACATGCACGGCTAAATCGGGCGCCAGGTACTCGGTCGCCCAGTCGACCTCAGTCGCTGGGACGGTGTCGATGCCCGCAGCAGCCGCGATGGCAGCTGCGCGCTCGTCGGCATGCAGCGTCACACCGCGCTCAGCCAGCTCGGCCAGAGCGCCCGGCAGGAACGCCTCGGCAGCTGCATCGTCCACGAGCAGCGTCTCGGCTGCATTGCACACGCCGTAGCGGCGGCACTTCGCATTCATGATGATGGCGCGCGCCTTCTCCAGATCGGCGGACTCATGCACGTAGACATGGCAGTTGCCCGTGCCCGTCTCGATGACCGGCACCTTCGAGCTCTCGACGCAATGGGCGATCAGGCCCGCACCGCCGCGCGGCACGAGCACGTCGACGATGCCGTGCAGGCTCATGAGCTCATCGGTCTCTGCGCGGTCGGTCGACTCGATCGAGGAGATGCAGCCCACCGGCATGCCCGCGAGCACCGCCGCATCGTGCAAAACGCGCGTTATGGTCGAGTTCGATTCCGCCGCCATCGAGCCGCCGCGCAGCACGACGGCATTGCCCGACTTCAGGCAGATGCCCGCTGCATCGGCCGTCACGTTCGGCCGCGCCTCGTAGACGACCGCGACCACACCGAGCGGCACGCTTACACGCGCAAGCTCCAGACCGTTGTACAGCGTGCGGCGCACCTGCACCTGGCCGAGCGGATCGGGCAGCTTCGTAAGATCGATCAGCGCATCAGCCATGTCGGCCACGCGCCCTTCGTCGAGCATCAGGCGGTCGAGCAGCGCCTCGGATGTGCCCTTCGCGCGCGCCGCCTCCATGTCGCGCCCGTTCGCAGCGACGATCTCTGCGCATTTCTCGCGCAGCGCGCCCGCCATGGACAGCAACGCCGCATTGCGCGCATCCTCGCTCGCCAGTCCGATCTGCGCGCACACCGCACGCGCCGCTTCGGCCTTCTGCCTTGCCTCAGACATAAGTTCCTCCCTTGAACGTTGATATCTTCGCTTATTGTACAGGCTCGACCGCGCGGGCGGCACGCGAAACGCGCCTCACGCCCCCTGCGGCGCAAAAACCCTCTTGGACGTGACAACGGGGTCGGAGGATACTGTCACGCTGCCGGAGGATACTGTCACGCTGCCGCCACCCGATTCTTTCGATCCACCGCTATAATCTACCCATGGACCAGCCATTCGACATCCGCGACGAAAAAGGCGCCCGCCCCACCCTCGTCATGTGCCCGAAATGCAACCAGCCGGGTTTCTTGGACGCATGGCAGTGGATCCTGAGCTCACGCGACCAGCACGCCACGCAGCTGGTGCTCGACGGCGAGCTGTTCAAATACCGCTGCCCCGTCTGCAACGAGACCACGACCATCGCATACGATTGCATGTACCACGATGTCGAGCATCGCGTCCTTCTCATGTATTCGACTGGGAGGATTCCAGAGGGCGAATGCATCAAAACCCTGAATGAGCTGGCAGAGCTTGCGCGGCAGAACAGCGGCATAGCAGCGCCCGCCTATCGGCAGCGGCTCACATTCAACCCTTTCGAGTTCTGCGAGAAGGCGCGCATACTGGAGCACGGATACGATGACCGCGTCATCGAACTCATGAAGGTTGCCTTGAAGCGGGGCATGCTGCAGGAGGGCATCATCGGCAAGTACGACACGCTAATCTACGAGCGCACGATGGACGACCTCGGGATCTCGTTCATCGTCGTCGGCGAGATACCCGGCGATGTGGTCGGCGTCCGCAAGGGCTACGATTTTCTCGAGAAGCGCTTGCGCGAATCAGCAGCGCAGCTCGACGGCGAATACCGCTTCGACAATGCTTGGGCGAACAGGTTCCTTCCCTGACGCGCACAAGGAGGCGATGCAGAATGACCGACCAACAGGAATACATCGAGGTGCGCCCGTTCACGGGAGATCAGATCTTTCTCCCGATATGGGAAGAGGGCTCGATTCCCCTCGAAGTCCAACTCGGCTGCGGATGGCATCGCTGCAAGTTCTGCGATTTCGCAAACGATCCGCGCCACATATTCTCGCTGCCCGAGATCGCTGCGAAAGCCGAGATGCTGGCGCCGTACATGAAGAACAACCCTCGCGTCTTCCTGCTTGGCGAGAATCCGCTCATGCTGCCCGCCGAGCATCTGTATGGGATCTTCGAGATCATCGCTTTCTACTTTCCCAAGGTGTTTCAAATCGCTTCATATGCGCGCTTCGACGACGTTGCCCGCAAAAGCGACGAAGAGCTTGAGGAATTGGCCGATCGCGGACTGACCGAGCTGCACATCGGCTTGGAATCGGGATGCCAGGATGCGCTCGACTTCATGGACAAGGGCATCCACCTCGACGAGGCGCTGGAATCGTGCCGCCGCCTGCGCGATGCGGGAATCAACTATTCGTTCACGATGATCGCCGGCCTTGGCGGCACCCGGCTATCGGAGCGCCATGCGCAGGAGTCAGCTACTTTCCTCAACGCCGCGCAACCCGACCGCATCTGGGTGACGGGCCTGCTGCTCTGGCCGAATACGCCGCTGTTCGGCATCGCGCAAGAGGGAGGCTTCTCACAGCTGACCTTCCGCGAGCGTTTGCGGGAGACGCGCGCCATGGTTGCCGACCTCGATCTTAAGGATTGCACATTCGTGGATTCGACCGTTCTGGGCGACTATACGGTGAAGGGACATCTGCCCGACCAGAAAGACGATGTCGTCGCAGCCATGGACAAGCTGCTCGAGATGGACGGGCCCTACGACGAGGTCCCGCCGATTCCGCAAAAGCCCGATCCTTCCGAGCCGCCTGCATAGCAAGGTGACAGCGGGGACGGAGGGTTCTGTCAACGGGTGACAGAGCCCTCCGTCCCCGCTGTCACCCGCTCAATGCGTGTTACAGGTCGCCGGCCTCGTATTTGGCGGCGAAATCATCCAGCGGACCAGAGTGCGTATGCAGAGAGCCGGTCGAAATGACCAGGATGCGCCATTGCTCCTGTCCGCCTTTGGCTTCTAGGCGCTGCACCGCGCAATCGCGCGAGAAGGTGCGCTCCTTGTACGCACACGCCTCCAGATATATGTCGATATCCTCGATCTGGCATCCGCGTTCGAAAGCGAGCTGTTCGAGCGTGGCCTGTTGGAAGTCCTCGCCTTCGAGCTCAATCGGATAGGAGAACAGCCTCTCACCGGCATGGTAGAACGCTTTTCTGTATTCGCTTCCCATAATGCGGCGCTCCTCCCAGTCGAAGCGGGTGCGACGTACGGGACTTCATCCCGCTTAGAACGGCAGATCCAGCCCGTTCTCCTGTGCATATATCGCCTTGCGCTGCGCGCAGATGAAAATGGGGGCTCCCTCATCTGGCATAAAGAACAGCTTGTTCGGACAGCTCCCATAGCTGGCGCAGCCGATGCACTTCATCTTCGCGACATCGAGCCCTTCCAGATCAGCAACGGAAAAACGGCGCATGGCCTCTTCCCCGCTCTTTGTCGGCGCGGTGGTTCGCGACGACATTCCGGGCGGCACTATCGCCGGCGGCTCCGACATCTCTTTCGCTCCTTTCGCGCATGGCGTGTGCATCATTGTAAAATGTACCATCTTTCAGGGCTAAGGCAAACCGCACTTCGCCATACCCGGGCACACTTACACGTAGTCTTCCAGATCGACCTGCATCAGGTACACGTTCTCGCGCATCTTCTGCGCGGCGGCGCGCGACAGGCGATCCTCCTCGTAGGCTTGCTGGATCTGCTCGAGTTCGATGCGCAGGCCCAGACGCGTCACCTCCAGGTCGGGAGTGGCGCGCTTTGCGATGGCGGTGATGGACGGGGAGGTGGTGCCAAGTATGCGGATCGTGCGCTGGTATTCACCGATCAACTGGCTGATCTGCTCGTTAGGCGCGTCAATTTCGCCCATCTGATCTTGCAACCGGTGCACGATATAGCGCGCCGAGCGCATCTGAATGTCGCGCATCGCACGCTTCTCGTCGCTGATCTTGGGATCGTCGCCGGGAAGCTTCGTGCGCAGCTGCCGCCATGTCTTGCGGACCAACGCCCGGAAACGGCGGAAAGCCGCTATGATGCGCATCTTCTTGTGCTTTCCGCCTTCGATCATGGCCTCGATGCGCGCAAGGCGCGTCAAGTACTTGTAGCCTTCGACCGCCGGGGCCTCGTCGTTGTCGATCAGGTCGAACACGTATTCCTGCTCCCAATGCAGCACCTGGATGCGCAACGGGTTGATCGATTCGTCCTGGATGTCGTCTGCGCTTTTCGCACGCTCGATGCGGTCGCTGTAGCGCGCAACCACCTGGCTCGTGGCACGGCGCGTCTCGTCGGTCTGGCGCGCCGTCAGCTCCTCGATGACCGCACGCCATATCTCGACGCGCGTCGCATTATCGCGGTCGGCAGTCTCGCTCGGATCGTTTTTGCGCGGTGCGAGCAGCGGTACGACGAACGTCGCAAGCAGAAGCGACACGAGGATCACGCCGCATGCGAGGAATATCAGCAGATCCCGCTGCGGAAAGCGCGCCATCTCCGTTCCGGCCTGCACCCAGGTGGGAAGAGAGAACATGATCGCAAGCGTGATCGTGCCCTTCGAGCCGGCCAGCGTGATGATGCCGGCGGAACGCAGGCGCGAGCGCATCGTACGCTTCCCGTGCTGGCCCTTGTGCCTCGTGTCGAAAATGGCATCGGATATGAGCGACCAGACGAAGCGGATGCCATGCATCAGCGCCGTGATGACCAGGATGTAGATGATCAGGTCGAAGTTGCTGATGCCCTCATCGGCCCAGATGTCGCCCAACGAGAGCGGCAGCTGCGTGCCCAGCATGACGAACACGACGCCGTTGAGCGCGAACGTGAGCACTTCCCACACGCTGGTCGAGACGATGTTCATGCGCGCGATGGCAGGCCCCAGATCGCGCGGCACGAGCGACATCGTGATGCCGCAGGCCACAACCAGGATGATGCCCGACACGCCCACGGCCTCGCCGAGCAGATACGCGATCAGGGGCGTGCAGATTTCGAGAGCCACATGGAACGTCGTGTTCTCCAGCCCCATGCTGCGCACCTTGTCCGAGAATTTCACAAGCGCATAGCCCAACACGATGCCGATGCCCAATGCGCCGAAGAACTCGATCAGGAACTCGACGGTCGCCTCGAGCGCAGAGAACGAGCCCGTTACCACGGCGGCGACCGCAAACTGGAACGACACGATGCCCGACGCATCATTGAGCAGCGATTCGCCTTTCAGCGTGGTCTGCAGGCGGCGTGGGATGTCAGCCTGCTTGGCGACGGATGCAACCGCAAGCGGATCGGTGGGCCCCAGCGCCGCACCCAGAGCGAATGCGGCTGCCAACGGAATGGAGGGCACAAGCCAGTTCGTGATGAACCCCACGACGAGAACGATGGCCACTACCAGGCCGATTGCATACGAAAGCATGGTGCGCTTGTTCCGCCAGAGCGCGATTTTATCTGCTTCGCGCGCCTCGTGAAACAGCAGCGGCGCCACGAACAGCACAAGGAACAGCTCGGGATTCAGCTCGATCTTGATTTGCTCGCGGGCGATCAGGGCGATGCCGACGCCGAGCGCGATTTGGATGAGCGGCAGCGAAAACCGCGGGATTATCTGGTCGAGGATAGCGGATGCGAGCACGGTGAGCAGCAAAAGCAAAGCCAATTGCAGCGCAGCCATTATCCAGCCTCCTGATGCGTTTCGTGTGCGTGTGTGTTTATCATACCGAATAACAACTCATACCTTGCACCTTACAGGGGAATTCCCTAAACTATCTGCTTGCGCTCACGGTGGGTGTGGCCTAGTTGGCTAAGGCGCCAGATTGTGGCTCTGGAGATCGAGGG
>CAYOBD010000148.1:0-5924 GCA_964402005.1 uncultured Eggerthellaceae bacterium | reverse complement strand
GCGTCGATCAGCAGGTAAACCGGCATAGCGTAACGCTTCAGCAGGTTGTACGAGAAAATGAAGATCGGGCCACCCAGCATCAGGCCGACGGAGAAGCCGGTCATGATGATGCCGATGGAGGCGCCAGCGGCAGCAGGATCGCCGAGGCCGGCAGCCGGGTTCATGATGGCGGTGCCGATGACGACCATGCCGATGTTGTTCATGAACACGCAGACCGCACCCAGGGTGAGGACAACGCCCACCATGAGCAGCCAGAAGTCCTTGCCGAGGCCGGCGAAGTCAACATTGCTGTTGCGGCCGAGCGCCTCGGCCTTCTTGTCGATCTCGGGGTTGCGCTGCGGAACAAAGATCAGACCAAGGATCAAGATCGGGACGATGACCCAACCCATCTGGTAGATCATGCGCCAGTTGGCGTCGCCAACAGCAGCGATGATCGCGGAGCAGGCCAGGTTGAAGACGATACCGGCGGCGCCAGCGACCAGGGTGATGAGACCTGCCATCTGGGTGGCTTCCTTGCCCTCCCAGAACTCGCCGACGGCAGCGACGGGAATCGCGTATGCGATGCCGTAGCCAACACCGAAGACCGCACGGATGCCGATCATGATCTCGACGCCGTTGCCGAAGAAGACCGGGGTGACGCTGCCGGCCAGGGCCAGGACGCAGCCGATGACGACCATCGTCTTAAAGCCGATCTTACGGACCAACAGGCCGACGACCAGAGCGGCGACGCACTCGGTAATCGTAGCGATGTTGATGATTGTCTGGTAGGTTGTGGTGTCATATCCCGGGAACTCCTGCATGATACCGGTCAGCGACGGGTTGACGGTCGACTGCAGCATCTGCACGACCATCAGCAGCAGGATGGAGATCTTAACGCCCCAGCCAAACTTGCTTTTAGCTTCTGACATTTGTTTTACCCTCCTTCTATTTACCTGGTTGTCGCATGCGCAGAAAACATGAGATGAAGTCCCCTCCTTCATGTGCATTCTCAATTAGCCCACACTAATATTTTCTGCACAAGCACACTTACCAACATATCTTACAACCATTGAAGCGGCAATACATCGTATAGAAACAGAAAAAATCATATAAAATATTGGCAATTAATGACAAAATGTTGAAAGAGGCAGTCATGTTTGATGTTGCTGTATCGTTACTTTATGAAGTTGCCGACAAGATACTCGGAAATCCTTGCAAATTGAAGCCCTCATGCTTCTCCGATTTCGAGCGTCGGGTTTGCGGTATTCGCGCTCTGGGGCGTGACAGCAGCGCGCCGAATGCGGACTATCTCTATGTTACCGATGTGCTTGGCATCGGTGGGTCGCTTGCCGTATGCGTCCCGCCTCATGGATGCTCGATCGCTTCTGCCTATGAGCTCATGACGACTGCGTTTGATCGTTGCCGTTCTTGGTACGAGGATTGCCTGCGTCTCATCTGCATGGACGAGGGTGTGGACGTCGTGCTTGATGCGGCTGCGGCGGATCTTGCCAATCCAGTTGCTTTTTTGGACGAAACGGGCGCTCTTGTATATCAGACGGGGGAGTTCGTGAACAGCACTAAGGGAACCATCTGGGAAGTCCTTTTTGAACGCGGCTACAGCGGATTGGACTTCTTCAACGAGGACGAGCAGGCGACGATTCTGCGTCAGATCAACACGCACGGCGAAATCGATTTTGCGGGGATGGAGAACGATCCGGACCATGAAATCATTATCATTCCGTTGTTTGACGGCGATTATTACTGCGGGAGCTTGACGTCGCTCGACATCAACGAGCCGTTCACTGCCGGAGCGAAGGAGCTCATGCGCCTCGTCGGCCAGCTTGCATTTCTGACTGGTCCGCATAAGACGGCCGATGCGGATGCAGTGCGCGGAGCTCCTTACTATATAGAGCGCTTGTTCAGAAACACCCCCGTGAAGAAGGGCGCCGTCGCACATCAATTTGCACGCATCAATTGGAAACCTACCGACGCTTTCATGGTTTACCGGTTCGAGACGCCTGATTTCAGCCCCAACAGCGATTTGGTCGGTGTCTACGAGCGCCAGATTCGCCAGATCCTACCCGATGCGGTGTGGGTCCATTTCGAAGGTGGTCTGGTGGCGGTTTGCCGGCGCAAGGACTTCGATGGCGCCGATCCGGCGATGCGCCGGCATTTGGAGGATCAGCTGGCGAACTCGCGAATCTGGTGCGCTATAAGCGCGGGATCCATCGGATTCATGGCGTTGGGGACTCAGCATGCCCAATGCAAGCTGGCATTGAGGGCGCTCTCGGGCAAAAGTGACGTGCACGTTGCCTTTTTCGACGAACTGTACCCGGATATCGTGCGGCAGACGCTTGAGCAGACAGTGGACGTGCGCAGTCTCGTCCACCCTGCGGTGGTTCGCCTCACCCAATCCGGACAACCTCAGGATCTGGTTCGGCTCGAGAGCCTGAAAGCATTTCTGCTGAACGGACGCAATGTGGCTGCTGCATCGCGCGCACTCGGCGTCCATCGCAATACGATGCTCTATCGCCTGGAGAAGCTGCAGGAAGAGATAGGAGCGAACCTGTATGAGCTGGATGAATCCGTGCTGACGTGTCTGCTGGTTTCGTGCCTGCTTGTGGGATGAGTGCGGCGCGTGGCCAACGTCGCAGCCCGATAGGGTGGCTGGACAACGTCGCTGCGCAATGAGACGGGCGGTCAGCGCTGCTGTGCGATGAGGCGGACGGCTAACTCTTATACCCTCAAATCGCGCTCGTTGCGCTATCCTATACAAGTAGTGCTCTTCGGTTCGAAGAGCACATGTATCGGCCCCAAGAAGGAAGGTGGAGTGATATGGCGATCACCGTTACCGGACGCAACATGAAGGTCAAAGATGCAATGCGTCAATACGCCGAGGAAAAGATCGGCAACGCCATGAAGGTCATGGACATCGATCCGCTCGATGCCGAGGTCGTGCTCCGCATCGAGAAGAATCCGGCCATCGCCACACCGTGCGTTTGCGAGGTGACCATCCGTGCGAAGGGCAACGTCGTCCGCGTTGAGGAATACGAGCAGGACATGTTCGCAGCTGTGGACGTGGCGGCTGCAAAAGTAGTACGTCAGCTGCGCAAATACAAAACGCGCGTCATCGACCGCAGGGTGCGTTCTGGCGCAGCCGAGGGTGGCACCATTCGCACGTCCAACGAAGGCGAGCTCGATCTGGATGCTCTGATGGAAGAGCTCTCCGATGACGAGGTCGTGCGCGTGAAGGAGATCGACTTCGCGCCGATGACCGAGCAAGAGGCGCTGGTGCAGATCGATTTGCTGGGCCACGACTTCTTCGCTTACACGGACCGCGACACCAACGTCGTATGCGTGATGTACCGTCGCACGAACGGCGGCTACGGTCTGCTGAAGCAGAAGGTCGACTAGCGGGGTTCTGCAGGCGGCACGCCCTCTGCGGCAATTCTTATTAAGTGATGGATGTGGCACCTCCCTCGGGAGGTGCCACTGTTTCGTGGTACATTTGTCGTCAACGTTGATATGGCAATGGGGCCAGACCCCGCTGCCGTATTCGATCAACGTTGCTGCGCTTAGCGCGAGGGGATATTCAGGATGCGGCAACGGGTCCGACCCTGCAGCCGCATCTCAACGGAAATGGAGGAAAGATATGGCAACAATCGAGACAATCCGCGAGATCCTGCAGGAGAACCAGGGCATCGACCCTGAGCTGGTCACCGAGGAGGCGACGTTTGAGACGCTCGGCATCGACTCGCTGGATACCGTTGAGCTGATTTGCGAGCTGGAGGACCGCTTGGGAATCGATTTCGGCGAGCCGGAGGGCCTGACCACGCTTGGCGAGATGGTCGAGTACATCGACTCGCTGTAGCATATCTGCTGTTTGCGGAGCGTGCTAGGTGCCAGGTACCCAGCACACTCCCATAAAAATGTTCAGAGGCATCTATGGCTTTGGGATTGTTCTCAAAAAAGCGTGAGAAGCAGCAGATGGGCGACATGTATCTAATAGTCGGTTTGGGAAATCCCGGCGACGAGTACGCGGACACGCGCCACAACGCGGGATTCCGCACGGTGGATGCCCTGGCGGATGACGTCGGTGCGCGCTATTGGAAAACCGAGTGCGGTGCACGCACGGCCAAAGGCGTCTGGCACGATCACGATGTCGTGCTCGCCAAGCCGCAGAGCTTTATGAACGTATCGGGCGGGCCGGTCAAACAACTTGTAAACGCATACGGCATCGAGCTCGATCATCTGATTGTCATCCACGACGAGCTGGACATTCCGCCGGGAACCGTGCGGGTAAAATTCGGCGGCGGACATGCCGGGCACAACGGTCTGCGCTCCATCTGCGATAAGCTGCAGACGCGCGATTGGTACCGCGTGCGCTGCGGCATCGGCCGTCCGCCCGGACGCATGGACGTGGCCGACTTCGTGTTGTCCGTGCCGCGCAAGGAAGCAGCCGATGATTTCGTGCAGGCCATCGAGCTTGCGCGCCAGGCAACGCTCTGCCTTCTGGACAACGGTCTGGAGAAAACGCAGCAGGAGTTCAACGGCTGATGGGTGCCAAAGGCGACAGCCAGCGGGTCGGTTGGCGCGTGATCGTCACCTATGCTCTTGCGGTGATAACCTGCGCCCTCGGCAATCTGTCGCAGACGGGCGTGAATGCGATGCTGCCTTCCATCATGATGGAGTTCTCCGTAGATGTGGCGCTCGCGCAATGGCTTGCGACCGGCTACATGCTGGTCATCGGCATCACCGTGCCCATCGCCACGTATCTTTCGAACAAGGTGTGCGTGCGCACCCATCTGATCATCGGCATTGCGGCATTCATCATCGGCTCGCTGCTCGATTGCTTCGCGCCGAATTTCGCCATCATGCTCACCGGGCGCATATGCCAAGCGGTTTCCGTGGGCATTCTGCTTCCACTGATGCAGAACATCGCTGTGATTCAATTTCCGCCGGGAAAGCGCGCGACGGCAATGGGCATAGGGGGCATCGCCATGGGCTTCGCCCCGAATATCGGCCCGACGGTCGGCGGTGCGCTCGAGTTTGCGTTCGGGTGGCGCAGCTTCTTTGTGCTGTTGGCAGTGAGCTCGGCAATGCTGTTCGTGCTCACGGTGCTGCTTGTGCGCAAGGGTGCGCCTGTTCAGCCCGACACGCATTTTGCAGGCGTGTCATTCGTGCTTTCCACATTGGGATTCGGCGGCCTTCTGCTGGGATTGTCCATGGCGAGCAGCTACGGGTTCGCGAGCCTGTACGTGTGGGTGCCCATTGTCGTGGGGATTGTCTTCGTGGTGCTGTTCCTGCGGCGGCAGAAAACTTCGAAGCACCCGCTCATCAGGCTGGAGATATTCAAGTCGCCGGCGTATGTGGCCAGCTTGGTGGTGCTCGCGCTGCTGTTTGGGTCGTTCATGGGCGTGACGCTGTCCATTCCGCTCACCGTGCAAAACCTGCAAGGAGGCAGCTCGCTCGATGCCGGCATGGTGCTTCTTCCGGCAACCGTGGTGGCCTTGGTTGTGAATCCTCTTTCCGGCATCTTGGCTGACCGTTTCGGGACGCGTCCCATCTGCATCGGATTCGCGCTGTTTTTGGCGGTTGGATCCGTGCTGTGGGTGTTCATCGACGAGAACACGTCAATGGGGACCATGATGGCCTATCAGGCAGTGCGCTCAATCGGCGTCTCGGGGCTGATCGGGCCGCTGCAGGCATGGAGCCTGTCGAAGCTTGACGTACGGATCATCCCGGATGGCAGCTCCATGTCTGTGCTTCTGCGCCAAGCCGCGGCGGCGCTTGGCACGGCGCTCTGCGTGTTCGCGTTAGCCGCATTCGCCGATGCTGCTGCAGCAACCGGTATCGCGGCGCTGCCGTATCAGATCTCATTCGGTATTTCGGCCCTGCTTGGCGTTGGATGCACTGTCTGCGTTGTGTGGAAAGTGAGATAGCGC
>CAYOBD010000147.1:0-5947 GCA_964402005.1 uncultured Eggerthellaceae bacterium | reverse complement strand
TGCCACCTGGAGATTGACGAGCGCTTGCAAGACCTCTATGAGCAGGGCTTCGAAGTACCTTATCGCTCGCTTCTCAAGACGGCAGCCGACATCGAGGGCATAAAGCGCAGTGCCGAAGTGAACATCGGCGCGCTCGACTATGTCGCCGAGCGCATCGGTGAGGGCACGACAACCGAGGAAATCGACCAGTGGGTATACAACTACTGCATCGAGCATGACGCGATTCCGGCCGACCTGAACTACGAGGGCTTCCCGAAAAGCGTGTGCACGTCCATCAACGAAGTCGTATGCCACGGCATCCCGTCGCCCGAAGACATCCTGCGCTCGGGCGATATCGTCAACGTCGACATGTCTACGATCAAGGATGGGTATTTCTCCGATTCGTCGCGCATGTTCTGCATCGGCGAAGTCGCGCCGGAAGTGCAGCGGCTGGTCGATGTCACGCGCGAGTCGGTCAAAGCAGGACTGGAAGCCGTGAAGCCCTGGGGCCTAATGGGTGACGTGGGCGCCGCGGTGAACAAGGTGTGCACCGATGCGGGTTACTCTGTTGTGCGCGAGTTCGGCGGGCATGGCATCGGGTTGGAGTTCCACGAGGATCCGTGGGTCGGATTCTGCACGAAGCCGGGCACAGGCATGGTGTTGGCGCCGGGGTTGTGCTTCACGATCGAGCCGATGGTGAACATGGGCAAGGCGAAAATCGATATGAGCGACCCCAACGGCTGGACCGTGCGCACGAAGGACGGCAAGCCCACCGCGCAATGGGAAGTTCAGCTGGTCGTGACCGAGACGGGATACGAGCTGCTTTCCTGGTAAACCTCTTCCTTTGCGCTGCGGGTATCATACGGGTCACGAGAGGGGATCCCTATGACGTACTTAGGCGAGAGCATTCCCAAGCTGGGGTTCGGGCTGATGAGGCTCCCGAAACTCGATGACGGTTCGATTGACGTCGAGCAGGTCAAGCAGATGGTCGATATGTTTCTGGAGGCCGGCGGCACGTATTTCGACACGTCGCGCGCCTACGGGGATTCCGAGGCGGCCATCCGTCAGGCGCTTGTGGAGCGTTATCCGCGCGAGAGCTACCTTCTGGCCACGAAGATCCCCGCCTGGAGGAGGAAAACGGCGGAAGAGGCGCGAGCCGATTTCGACATATCGCTCGAGCAGACCGGCGCAGGGTTTTTCGACTTCTACCTCATCCACAATACGGGCGGCGCTCGCACCGCCGCGTTCGACAGGTTCGGGATCTGGGATTTCGTGAAGCAGCTGAAAGCCGATGGCAAAGTGCGCCATATCGGCTTTTCGCATCATGACAACGCCGAGAAGCTCGAGCAGATAATAGTGGCGCACCCCGAGATGGAGTTCGTGCAGCTGCAGGTGAACTATATCGACTGGGAAAACGCCATCACGCAATCACGTAAATGCGTCGAGACCGCTTGGAAGCACGGGCTGCCCGTCGTCATCATGGAGCCGGTGCGCGGCGGCACGCTGGCGACTCCTCCCGCTCCGATTGCCGAAGTGCTTCGCGCAGCCAACCCCGACCGCTCGTTTCCCGAGTGGGCGCTTCGCTTTGCTTTCGGTGTTCCGAACTTGGTCACTGTGCTATCCGGGATGTCGAACTTGCAGCAAATGGAGGAGAACCTCCAAACTTGGCGCGCTTACGAGCCGCTTTCCGATGACGAGCTTGCGACGTTGCGCCTTGCGAAGCAGAAGCTCGACGAGCTGCTCGATAACCCCTGTACGAATTGCCAATATTGCATGAGAGTCTGTCCGAAGGACATTCGCATTGCAGCTACGATGGAAGCGTTCAACCGTGTCGCCATGTACAGCATGGAACATGGCAAGGGTTGGTACGAATTCCAGACGATGCAAGGCGGCAAGGCATCGGAATGCATCCAATGCCATCAATGCGAGGATGCCTGTCCCCAGCATATCGAAATCGTCGACAAGCTGCAGAAAGCCGTCGAGCTATTCGAGTGATTTTCGCTTAGGGGTGCAATAGATGCTGCTCATCGTCGCGGGGCAGCAACGAGGAATGCGCAAAAGCACGAGTTTCCCTGTGATGTGATAAGCCCGCGGGTTATCGAATCAATCGCAATCGCGCGCCGACGAGGCAAACCCGTCGATTGGGCAATGCTTAGGCGGGCGAGATCCTATGATGTCAGGCATCGAAGTCCCGATGATAAGGAGCGACTATGCCGAAATCAAGCTTGAAACCGAGAGTCTTTGCACTTGCGACTCTGTCTGCTGCAACAGCGTTGTTGATGGCAGTCTTGCTCTTGCCTTCTTGTACGTCCGGCCAGTCGTCTTCCGGCTCAACTGGTTCGACGAACGGTGGTTCTCAGGAGAGCGCCGCGCCAGCCGAGACGCCATCAGAGCCTGCCAAACCGGAATTCGACACGTCGGGCTTTATCGGCACATGGCATCTTGTCGATTTGGAGCAAGGCGACATACGAGTTTCCGAGGCCAACCCCGATGCCGTGCCAGAGATGTATGAGACAGATTATTTCAACATTAATGAGGATGGAACTTTCGCTTTTGTCCAAGGAGACAGGGTTAATCAGGGTACATGGGAGGCAACAAGCCCAAGTGAGGGGGTTTTCGCCTTCGGGCCGTACAAGGAGCCTTTTTCGATTTCCGATGGCGTGCTGATCTTCGTAACGGGCGAGACCACGGGATATTACGCTTTGGGCGAGCCCTACGAAACGCCTTCTTCATCTGAAAATGCGGGCAGAGCCGAATCGGGTGATTCGGGGGGTGCGGCAACCGACAGTGCGTCTGCTCAAGGGTACGTTGATTCATCCGCTTTCGTCGGCACTTGGAACCTGATAGACGTGATGCAGGATGGACAGCGCGTGGCGGAGGTCAATCCAGATGGGTTCGCGGCCTATGCCGAATCCAGATATCTGAATCTTGATGAGGACGGATTCTTCGAGTTCGTTCAAGAAGGCGAGTTTTTCCAAGGCGTGTGGATGGCTAATACTCCCAGCGAGGGTCTGGCGATGATTGGTGTTGATGAGGTTCCCATGGTCATCGTCGATGGCGTGCTCGAACTCGGCACCGAGGAGAGTGGGACAATCATGTACTTTGCCAAAGGTGAATACCGCGAGCCGCCCGAATTGCCAGAAGGTCAAGTAGACCTCAGAGAAGCTCTTGGCTATTAGAGCTTCTAGTTATCGCGAGCGGGGATAAATGCCGAAAGGTTTCTGCGTCTCGTAGCTGGAAACGCCACAGCGCACCATGCGGGATATAATCCCATTATGGAATGCCGTGCGTGCCACATATCGTTGCCTGATTCTGCAGTGTATTGCCATGCATGCGGTGCGCAACAGCGGGATGCGGCCGAGCCCGACAGGTTCAAATACGCGGCGTTCATAAGCTATCGCCATGTGCCGCGCGACCGCGATGTCGCTATTGCGGTGCAAAAGGCGATCGAGGCATATCGGCTTCCGCGCGGCATTGCGGTTGCGGGTACCGCCGCCTCTGATGATCCGCGCATGCTTGGCAAATGCTTCCGCGACGATGACGAGCTTGCGGCTTCCGACTCTTTGCCCGACCGCATAGCCGATGCGCTGGCGGCATCGCGCACGCTCATCGTGGTCTGCTCGCCCGATGCTGCGCAAAGCGAGTGGGTTGCGCGCGAAATCGAGCTGTTCGCGCAGCTTCACGGGCGTGAGCGCATCGTCGCCGTCTTGGCGGCTGGCAGCTCGTCCGAAAGCATGCCCGACTTGCTGCGAAAACGCACCGTTATCGGGGAGGACGGCGTTTCCGAAAGCCGTCCTGTCGAGCCTCTTGCGGCAGATTTGCGATCTGGGTCCGATGCGCATCCGTCTGCAGAAAAACTGCGCATCATCGCTGCTGTAGCGGGCTGCGATTACGATGACCTGCGCCAGCGCATCCGATCGCGCAAACGTCGGCGCGCGGCGGCATCTGGTGCTGTGGCGCTGGCCGTTGCGGCTGTGGTTGCCGTTTCGAGTTGGGTCGCCTACACGAGTCATCGCGATGCCCAGGTGGCGGATTCGCTGCGGCTGGCAATAGAGTCGCAGCAGCTTCTGTCGAAAGGCGACCGTTACGGTGCGATCGAAGTTGCGCTTTCGGCGCTTCCGTCATCGGAGGCGGATACGAGTCGGCCGCTCGTGCCCGAGGCGCAGGAGGCACTCGAAGCCGCTCTGCAGATCGATTTGACCCGCGGCTCCCATTGGCGTGCGGCTTATTCCATCGACACCGAACATCCGATGAGCCTGCTGGGAAACGGTACCGCCCATCTTCTGGATGTTCGGGCGCTCGCGTCGAGTGCCTACGCCGTCGATGAGCAAGAGAGGATCTTGGCCGTCAGCGACGATTATGGTGCGGTGAACACCTATGACATGATGACGGGAAAGCATCTCGCACGCTGTACGACGCCTGACGAGACGGCGCCTTTGGTGGGCGGCGCATTCACGAGAACGCTCGCTTCATCAGGCGGAAAGCTGGCGGTATCGCATCAAGGTGCTCCGCGAGCAGTCTCGTGCTTCGACAGTCGCACGGGGGAGATGCTCTGGACCAAGAGCGATGCGTCGCTGCCTGTGATGGACATGCTGCCTGGCGGAGCGTGCGTTTGCGGTGCCTTGTTGGGGAATCACGGCGGTTTTCAGGCGGCTGTATTCGATACCGAGGAGGGCATGACGGGCCATGTGGCCAGCTTCAAGGAGGAAGAGCTTCCGTCTGCTGAGCAGGGCTATGCTGGCACTATCGGCGCGTATGCGAACGAGTTTTACCTGGCCGTGGGCGACAAGCTCATGTATGTCGACATCACGGACGACCGCATCGTGGCATCGGCGACCCTTGCCTATCCGTGCGTGACCTCGCTTGAATGGTTGCCGGGGGCTGTTGTGGTTGCAAGCGCCGATCCGATTCCCGAAGAGGGCTTCGAGCGCCGTTATGCGGTAGAAGCATTCGACGAGGATCTGAATCTGCTCTGGCAGTATGAAGGTTCGTTCACCTCGCAGATGGTCGTGAGTGAAGAGACGCGGGCGTTTCTGGAGGGTGCGCCGGTCATAGGCGGCTATACCGCCAACGCTACGCAGGTCGCCGTCGCCGTGGGGCGTGAGGCCATCCTGTTCGATGTAGCGACGGGCGAGCCTTGTTTCATCCATCATGCGGCCCAGACCATCCTGGAGGCTTATGCGGCCGAAACCGAGGATCCGGAAGTGGCGGTCATGATTGTGTCCTGCGTTGACGGGACTGTGACAATGCGCACCGTCGGACCTTCCATCAACGACAACGGCGGCGATTCGACCCGTCTTACGCTGGGGTATCCCATCCGTTGGGCTTGCGCACGCGCAATGGGGGATGATTTGGTGGTTCTGGTTGCGCCTGCCGATGACAATGACCGCATCGCCGCATACACGTTCGATGCAAACGATCAAGATGAGGCGGAGCAGGAGTATTCCCTCGACCAGCTGATCGAGATGGCGAAAGCAGAGCTCGCCGCAATGGAAACCTCCGAATAGAGCACGCTCCCGGGTGAATCATTGGGGAGTCTCCCAGGTGAATCATTGGGGAGACTCCCCAATGATTCACCTGGGAGTCTCCCCAATGATTCACCCCGAATGCGTGCCGAGCGGAATCGCCCTTTGTCCCCGCCGTTGCCCAATGAGCGAAACGGTAATCGTTATTATGGTATTGCGCAGAAAAAGAAGGGGAGAAAAGGGCGCTATGACCAAGCCGAAACCGAAACCGAAGCGAGCCGTTGACGCCGTACGCGCGGCCATCGAACGCGAGCGGGATAAGCGTGCAGACGATATCAAGCCGATCGAGATTGTGAAGGCTGCCATCTGCGGCTATCAGGCTTATCTGGCAACCGACGCCCCTAACCAGGCAGCCGTCGAATCTGAGGATCGCGCCGGGTTGCGGCGCGGCACGCAGGCGGCGGTCGATCGCCTTCTCTTCAACGCGAACTATTGGCGGTCGG
>CAYOBD010000146.1:0-5959 GCA_964402005.1 uncultured Eggerthellaceae bacterium | reverse complement strand
AGAATGGGCCAGGGGCCGGGGGTGGTGGCCCATTCTGACAGGACCCTCCGTCCCCGTTGTCACCCGTCCCCGTTGTCACCCCCGTCGTCACCCGCTGACAGGACCCTCCGTCCCCGTTGTCACCATGCGCCAAAACCCTTGTCCATATCAACTTAATTATTTATAATTTTAAGTTGATTTGTACCAAGATGGGAAGAGGTGCCATATGACCGAGTCAATTGCCGACATAGCGTTCAAACATGGCGGACTGATCACGAGCAAACAGGTAACCGATGCCGGCATCTCGAGAAGTCGGCTTTCCGAGATGGTCCGATCGGGGCAAATCGAACGCGTCGAATACGGCGTCTATCGTCTACCCGACGCCTGGGAAGACGAATTCAAAGTTGCCCAGTTGCGCTTCCCTCGCGGCGTTTTCTCAGACGGAACGGCATTGTTCCTCCATGGTTTCACCGACCTCACACCAGAGCGCCTTACTATGACGTTTTCCCGCTCGTACAACGCAACTAAGGCCCGAACAGCCGGCATAGAGGTCAGAACATGCTCGAACGATGTGCTCGACCTCGGGGTCGCCATCGTGCGAACCCCTTACGGGAACGAAGTACGCTCCTACGATCTCGAGCGAACGCTTTGCGACATCGTCCGTGGGCAAAAGACCGTTGACATCCAGATCGTCAATCCAGCCATGAAAGCATATGCGCGCATGAAAGGGAAAAGCCTCGCCAAGCTATTCGAATACGCACGGGCTCTTGGCGTCGAGAAGAAGATACGCAACTACATGGAGGTTCTGCTGTGAGGACGAGCAACGCGATGCAGCTGAAAGCCCTCATAAACGCCCGAGCGAAGAAGTCGGGAATTATGCCACAGCGCGTGTTGCAAGGCTACCTGCTTGAAAGGATTATGGAGCGCGTATCGCTGTCTCATTGGCGAGATTGCATCGTTATCAAAGGGGGTGTGCTTATCTCGTCGCTCATCGGCGCCGACAAGCGCAGCACGAAGGATCTTGACGCCACTGTAAAAGGCTTTCCCCTCACCCATGAGAACGCCGAAATGGCCTTCAAGGAAATTGCCACCATCGACGCAAACGATGGTTTCTCGTTTGAATTCGTACGCACTGAAGATATCCGCGAAGAGGACGACTATCCAGGAATTCGAATCCATCTGGAAGCACATTACGAAAGCATAGAGTCTCCAGTCACCATTGACGTTACCACCGGCGACAAGATCACCCCCGAAGCGATTGAGTACAAGTACCCCCTCCTATTCGAAGACCGAACAATTGCCTTGATGGCATATCCGATTCAGACAATCTTAGCTGAGAAGCTTGAAACCGTGATCAGCCGGAACATCGCCAATACGAGGATGCGCGATTACTACGACATTCACATGCTGTGGCATTCTAGAGGCGACGAGATCGATCGCGATGTTCTTAGAGCGGCCTTCGTTGCGACTGCAGAAAAACGGGGATCTTCGAGTGAAATGGCTCACTATCGAACAGCCCTGAATCGCGTTATCGAGAACGGCGAGATGGCACAACGATGGGATCGATACGCAAAGCAATATTCATACGTTGGCGACTTAACGCTCGCCCAAACTTGCGAAACAGCTATACAGATCATGAGCTATATCTTCTAAACCATTGCCGCAAATGCGAAATGACAACGGGGACGGAGGGTCCTGTCAGCGAGTGACAACGGGGGTGACAACGGGGACGGAGGGTTCTGTCGGGCAGCGTTGGATAACCTGGCAATGGAGGCATCCTGTGTCCTTTATGCAGGGACGCCGCCTGCAATAGCTGTGAGCTCATCGTCGGAGAGCTTAACGCCCATGGCTTCGGCGAGCTCCGAAAGCTCCTCTTTGCTGCAGGCTCGGGCCTTCTCTTTAAACTCGGGGGTCAGATCATCGAAGTTCATCGTCGGCCTCCTTTGCGATGTGTGAACCGCGCCGAATCGCGCGTTTTCCATTACAAGGGCAGGACAATGTGACGTCGGCGCCAAGCACCGGCGCCAAGCGCCGGCATCACACTAAGCTATACCCACCGGCAGTCCAACGAACATTTATGGCTGGGGCACTCGTGCGAAAGGCATATGTTGGCCGGGCACCATCCGCCGGAGATGCCCGCGAGCTCCTCTTCGGAAAGTTCGTAACCCTCTTCTCTCGCGAGCGCCAGGATGTCCTCGGGGGTCTTGCAGGCCTTTGCCTTTTCCTGCTGCTCGGGAGTCAGATCTTCGAAGTTCATCGTCGGCCTCCTTGGTCAGGTTTCCTTATGGGCGATTCTACGCACGTGCGGCGAGTTTCGTCCCGAAGGGATCCGCTGTTTTCGATGTGCGGCGCCGCGCGTCGGGCAGAAGCACGCAAGCGCGTGGCAGGGCGCTGAGAGCAATTGCTGGCAGAACCCTCCGTCCCCGTTGTCACGTCCCATGTTGACAGAACCCTCCGTCCCCGTTGTCACCTATGCGGCAGCATCAAGGGCTTCGTCTTCGATGTATCTGAAGATGTATTTCTGGGCCAGCTCGTCGATGCGCCCGGTGGCCTTTTCCTTCGCCAGGAAGTCGTTCACGTAATCCAGCAGGTCCTCCGACCCCTTCTGCATGAGGACGCCCAGCTCTCCGTGCGTGAACGGCTCGTAGATGAGCGGGGCGGCGAGGCGCTCGTCCTGCCCGACGTAGTACCCG
The DNA here is from genome assembly GCA_964402005.1 of uncultured Eggerthellaceae bacterium. Classification (GTDB taxonomy): domain Bacteria; phylum Actinomycetota; class Coriobacteriia; order Coriobacteriales; family Eggerthellaceae; genus CAYOBD01. The sequence goes on along the minus strand of CAYOBD010000146.1, from coordinate 3,287 downwards.
GCCTCCATGGTCTCCGTGATCATCACGTCAGCCTCGCCGGAGGCGACCAGCCCCGGGATCTCCTGATTGACGTCGTGGATTATCAGGGTCGCATCTGGCAGGTTCTCGCGAGCGAATTTCTCGTTCAGGCCGCCCGGGTTCTCCATGACGCGCACCTCGGGCCGGTTGATCGCCTCGAGGCTCGTGTACGTGCCGGCGTCCTCTGAGCGGCACAGCACGGTCTTCCCGTTTCCGAGGTATCCGTCGGACATGAGCGCCTGCTCTTTACGGGCGTCGGTGACGGTGATGCCGCAGATCGCCAGGTCGAAGCTCCCCGCGAGCGTGTCGTCCATCAGCGTGGGCCAGGACGTCTGGACGTACTCGATGTCGACGCCCAGGGAGGCGGCCAGATCCTCCGCAAGCTCCGCATCGAACCCGACGTAGCGGCCCGTTTCCGGGTCGAGGTAGGACATGGGCTGGTAGTCGCCCGCCGTGCCCACTCTCAGCACGCTGCGCTCCTGGATTTCTGAGAGCTTCGTCGGAGCCGGGGCCGGAGCCGATGCCGGCGCGCTCGAAACGTCCGAAGATTGCTGTGCGTTGGCCGAAGACTGGCAGCCGGCGGACAGCAACAGTACGCAGAGCACCATGATTGCAAGCACCACGACGATGAACGCGCTATAGGCTTGACGTTTTGACGAGGTTTTCATTGAGGTTTCTCATCCTTTGATTTCGAGGGGCCGCGATCTCGGCCATTTACGAGCATGATACTTCACCCGTAGGCATGCGAGCCATATTGTCTTCTATGCGATAGTGGGTATGAAATGCGGCGCTATCGCCTGGCGCTGTTGTCGCATTCGGCGTGGGTCTGCGGCATTAACCCGTTGCCGCGAATTCGGTGCAGGCCGTGCACGAAAACTTCGGCTACGGGCTCCGAGGAGGACGTTTCGGACCTGCTTTCCGCCCGTTGCCGCAAATTCGGTGCAGGAGCGCGCCCGTAGCCGCAAATTCGGCGCAAGCGCTGCACGAAAGCTTCGGCAGCGGGCTTATTGGGGCATGGGCAGCGTCAAGGATGACAACACCCTCCGTCCCCGTTGTCACCTCGTCCACGTCGGCGCGTCGTCACGTCGGCACCTCGGCGCCTCGTCTCCGCCATTGCATCCTAATGCTTAAAAGAAAGTGCAATGATAATCGGGGCAGTCTTCAGTGCAAAACGGCTTGTGCCATTTGCCTTTGCCGCCCGCGATATCCTCCAGCTCTTCGTCGGAAAGCTCGTAGCCCTCCTCCTTGGCAAGGGCCAGGATGTCCTCGGCGGTCTTGCACGCTTTGGCCTTCTCCTGTAGCTCCGGTGTCAGGTCTTGAAATTGCATGATTGCCTCTTTCGGCCGGGTTTTCCTCGCTGTCGATTGTACGCGAGCGCGGCGGTTCCGTCTCTGCGATTCAAATGGCAATGGAAGTGACAGAACCCTCCGTCCCCGTTGTCCGAGTGGCAATGGAAGTGACAGAACCCTCCGTCCCCGTTGTCATCCCGTTGTCATCTATACTCAGCACAAGCTGGTTTTGGCAGCGGGGATGGGAGGCATGGCATGGGACTGGACATGTCGATGCAGGTCAACTTCGAGCGTGTCGCGAAGGGCCTTCTCCGGGCATGCGTATACGCCCAGGCACGTTGAGGAGCTGCGCCAGACGGCGCTTTTCCTGGACAACCTCTTTTCAATCGAAGGCGCGGAGCAGGCGACGTACTACTACACCGCTACGTGGTGATTTCTGGACGCGGGGTTTTCCAAACCGTCATATCGAGCATGCCGTCGTCGATTTCCTCGTAATAATAGCAGTAATCGATTCCCTTCATGAACAGCTCCCTGTCATCGACTCTATCTGTCAGGGCTTTGGAGATCAGATCATGGATGGGGCCTGCGTCGACAACGCTTTGCTCCATCGCGTCAAGATAATCCGTCTTATCGATGCGCTGCCAATCCACGCAAAGGCCCAGCCGTCGTTTCAGAAGCATGTCGAGCCAGATTCTCGTTGCCCTGCCGTTGCCTTCCATGAAGGGATGGGCAATATTCATCTCGATATACTTGTCGATGATTTCGTCAACGCTGGTTTCAGGCATAGACTCGATATGCCCGAAAATCTCATCGAAGAAATGGCAATTGGCGAACTGGAAGCCCCCTTTGGAGATGTTCCTCGTTCGAATCTTGCCTGCGAAATCATAGAGGCCATCGAACAGGAATGCATGTATCTGCTGCAGACTCTCTATCGTCCCGATAAGGCTTTCATCGAGAATGGGGCTGTCCCATAGCTCGTACGCACGACGTTTGCTCTGCTCGTCGAGAGGACTTAGTTTCCCTGCAATCCAATCGGAAAACTCTGCGCGGTATTTCCCCGGCAACACCATCACGAGCTTGTCGATACCCGCCTGTCCGATACAATCGCTCAGATACTCCTTGCCATCTGAGGCAGCGAGCTTCAGTTGTCTGCAAAATGCATTCAACTCAGGGTTGCGCCTTTTGCAAGTATTCCAGTAAATGCGAGGATTTTTGCTATCGGTCAATGCCGCGACAACGTCAACGGCAGAATAAAACCAGCATGCATCGGCTTTATCCCAGACAGCGCGAACGGGCGTTTTATTGAAGTACCGTATCGAAGTCTTCTGAATCACAGGGGACCCTTTCAGTTGTATGCAAATTGTAGACAACTGAAAGGAGACAGGCAAGTTGTGGCCTATAGGTTTTTTTGGCGGCATGGGCAGCGCCATCCCCGATACGTCTATTTCTCCCCGATACCGATTTGGGTCGCATAATGTCGATGATGTCGACGGATTCCGCGATGGGACCGATGATGTCCTCGATGGGCTTGTAGGCCGCAGGAGCCTCGTCGATGGCGAACATGGAAGCTCTCCTTAACGCTACGGCGCTTATTCTATCGCGCGTCTGTCACGTAGATGCCGACGCGCACCTGGTTCCAAGGCTCGGCCTCGGGGTCGACCTGCAGCACGCGCGCCTCGAAGACGCCCTTATGGCCGTAGAACGCAAGGAGTGCGATCTGTCCGTTCTCGGTGCGGGGGACGTAGCCCAGCTTTGCCTTCTTGAAGCGCAGCTCGATGGCGTAGGGGTCGTAGGGGTTGTCGGGCTCGGGCACCATCTTCAGCTTCATGCCCGGCTTGAGCTTTCCGAGCGCGAGCGCGCCGTCGTAGTACTTGAAGCCCGCGATGTTGAACGTGCTGAAGAGTTTAGATGGCTTGTACATGGTCTCCTCTTATCCTAATAGTCGTCGCCTCCCGGCGACTTGTGTCCAATAATCCAGTC
>CAYOBD010000145.1:0-6002 GCA_964402005.1 uncultured Eggerthellaceae bacterium | reverse complement strand
ATCACCGAGAACGGGCGCGTGGCCTATCCGGTCGAGTACATCCCCAACGCCGTTTTGGCGGGCCGCGCGAAGCGCATCCCGGATGTAGTCATCTTCCTGACGGCTGACGCGTTCGGCGTGTTGCCTCCGGTTTCCAAGCTGGATACGAAGGCGGCCATGTACCACTTCATCACCGGCTTTACCTCCAAGGTTGCAGGCACCGAGCGCGGCATCAAGGAGCCGCAGCCCACGTTCTCCACGCTGTTCGGCGAGCCGTTCATGCCGCTCGACCCCAACGTGTACGCGCAGATGCTCGGCGAGCGCATCGAGCGTGGCAATACGCGCGTATATCTGGTGAACACCGGTTGGACCGGCGGTCCGTATGGCGTCGGATCGCGCATGAAGCTCGCGTATACGCGCAAGATGGTCGAGGCGTGCCAGACGGGCCTTATCGATGAGGGCGAGTTCGTGCACGACGACCGCTTCAACCTGAACGTGCCGGTTTCGTGCCCCGAGGTTCCTTCCGAGCTTCTGGATCCGAAGAGCACGTGGGCCGATCCTGCGGCATACGACAAGGCTGCCGACGAACTCGCGCGCATGTTCGAGAACAATGCTGAGACGCGTCATCCCGGCATGGCCGACGAGGTCAAAGCCGCAGGTCCCCATCCGTTGGGCGAGTAGGAAAAGAAGCGGAACTAGCAGGGAAGAGAAGCGCTTTCTTATGCGGGCAGGAAGGGGTATTCCCTTCCTGCCCGCTGTGTAATGAGTCCGAAAATCGTGATTTGGCAAATCTTATATGCAGAAGATTCGTCGAATCGTCGTTTTCGGACTCATGTTTGCGATAGAAGGACGGCCTAATCGATATTTCCCCAGGTCGATTTCATGATGGAGAAGCGAGAAGAGTCCGAAAACTGTGATTTGACGATTTAGATCGCTCGTGAATTCGTCAGATCGTCGTTTTCGGACTCGGCAAAGTTGGCAAAGCTCATATTCGTTTGCATCTAGTCGGAAGGAAGTGCCCTTTCCGACTCGCTACTTTCCGCAGCTGGGGCACAGATCCGCCAGAAAGCATTCCGCGCACTTCGGACGGCGCGCGATGCAGACTTGGCGGCCGAACAGAATCCATTGGTGGTTTACCGGCTCCCATAGCTCTTGAGGGATGAGCTTGAGCAGGTCCTGCTCGGTGGCGCTCGCCTCTTTAGCGTTCGAGAGCTTCAGTTTGTGTGCGATCCGGAACACATGCGTATCGACGGCGATGCCCTCGACGATTCCGAAGCCGGCGTTCATCACGATATTCGCGGTCTTGCGGCCGACGCCGGGCAGGCGCTGCAAGTCCTCGTAGGTGCGCGGCACTTCGCCGCCGAACTCCGAGAGCACCATTTGCGCGCACTTGATGCAGTTTGCGGCTTTCACACGGTAGAAGCCGATGGAACGCAGAATTTTTTCCACATCCGCCACATCGGCGGCAGCCAGATCGGCGATGGTGGGGTAGCGTTCCCACAGCATCGGCGTCACCTTGTTCACGGCAGCGTCGGTCGTCTGCGCCGAGAGCAGCACGGCGATGGTCAGACGGAATGGGTCGCCTCCGAAATCGAGCGCGGGCTGCGCGTTGGGGTAGTGCTCGCCCATGCGCTCGCATACGGCCAGCGCCCGTTCCCGTTTCGACTTCAGCGACTCGCGTGGCATGTTTTCCTCCGATGCATCAAACTTTTGGGGCAGTTGCCCAACGCCGATGTCCCGCTTTTGCAAGAGATGGGATGCGGGCATTGTGCAAGTTGTACTAACAGGGGGCATCGGCGTAGGGCATATGTCCCATGTCGTCTTGGTTCATTCTACGCTAGAATCACGTGGAGTATTGCAGAGCTGAAAGGGGAGCGGGCATGGCGTTGGCAGAGGTGCGCACCGAAGAGCCAGTGAAAGTTGACATCATCGCTGGGTTCTTGGGCGCTGGGAAGACGACTCTCATCAACAAGCTGTTGGGAGGTGCGGTCGATCCTTCCGAGACGGTGCTGATCGAGAATGAATTCGGTGATGTGTCAATCGATGACGAGCTGCTCGCCGGCAACGGCATGGAGGTGAAGACGCTCTCATCGGGCTGTATCTGCTGCACGTTGCGCGCGGGTTTCCTGGGGGCTTTTCCAGAGCTGGTCGAGGCATTCCATCCGAAGAGGATAATCATCGAGCCGACCGGTATGGCGTCCCCCACCGAGTTGCTCACCATCTGCGAGCAAGCGCGCAAGCTTGCAGACGTGCGAGTGAACACCCTTATCAGCGTGATGAGCGCAAAGAAGATCGAACGGCTGGTGAAGATGGACATCCCGGCTTTCAACATGCAGTTCGAAAGCGTGAGTTTCGTAGTGCTCACGCATCTGGAAGGGTTGTCATCCGAAGAGATCGAGAACGCCATCGACCTGTTGCGCGGGAAGATAGGTCACGATGTGCCGATTATGGCGTGTCCGATTGAGGACATCGATGCGCTCGAATTGCTGGCTTTGGCCGAAGAGGCGTTCGTGCGCAGCGATCTTGCTGCGGAAGGGCAGGAGGCCGATTCTTCCGAGCACGTTGCACGCGAACATGGCGAGCATGGGCGCGATGACCACGGTCATGACCATGACCATGACCACGACCATGACCATGATGAACACGGGCACGATGACCACGACCACGACCATGATGGACACCATCATCACCACAGCGTCGATGGCGTCGAGTCCAAGGCGTTCGCGCCTGCGGCGGCGTTTACAGGCCAGGAACTCGATGATCTGATGGAACTTTTCAACGGCGAGGAGGCGGGCATCGTCCTGCGCGCAAAGGGCTTTCTCGAGCAGGAGGATGCGGGCATGGTGCTCTTCGAGCAGGTGTATGGCTCGGGTTCAATCAAACCGTGCGGCTATGCCGGTGTTCCGAAGTTCGTCGTGATCGGCAAGGACCTGGATGAACAGAAACTGCGCACCGCTTTGAAAGCATAAGTGCGATAGCGGGCTCGCGATGCGACAACGGAATCTGACCTCGTTGCCACATCTAAGGAGGATGCATGACGGAGATAGCACAATTCTTGCCGCGCGATAAGCAGGATACGCCAGGTGTTCTGGGGGTTTCGCGCGACTATCGCCTGAGGTGGATGGACTTCGACCGTTACGAGCGCATTCTGCCGTTCGCTGTCATGGACATCTTTCAAGATGTCGCGCTGCATCAGTCGGAAGAGATGGGCATCGGCTATGAGGACATGATGGCCCATCGTGTGTTCTGGGCAATCATCCGCCAGAAGATCGAGATCGTGCGTCAACCTGGCCATTATCAGATGGTGACGGCGCGTACATGGCCGCATTCGCTTTCGCGATTCTCGTTCATGCGCGACAACAGCCTGCGCGATGCGGATGGCAACCTGCTGGCAAAGTGCTCTGCCGAATACGTGCTGATGAATATCGACACGCGCAAGTTCGTGAAAGTAACCGACATTCTGCATAACGATTATGTCTTCGATGAGACGCGCGCCTTCGAAGGGAAGCTGCGCAAGTTGCCCGATTTCGAGCCGGACGAAGCCGGTATGCATACGATCGTGCCAAGCTATTCAGATGTGGATAAGAACGGCCATGTGAACAATGCTCTGTATGCTCGCTACGTGATGGACTCGCTCGCGCCAGACGAGGCGCTGTCTTTGCGTACGTTCCAAATCGATTACCGCCACGAGGTTCTTGAGGGAGCACCGCTTACGATGTGCACTCGCTGGGAGGGTACGACCGCGCGGGTGAAAGGCGTGCGCCAGGATGGCGAGATCGCTTTTGCCTGCGTGCTCGAGTTTGAAGCGCCGCAGTAGGTGCGAGTAGCACTAGCTGGATGTATCGCTATGTGAATCGCCTGGCGATACGGGGTGTCCGATAGCAGCGATGGGTGCGATAGCCCGCGGGGTTATCGCAGCACCTCGATGAAATCAGCCAACGGCCCGAGCATAGGCTTTGATGCTGAAGTTGTCGATTTCCGTGTCCGCATAGGAATCCCCGAGCTCGGCGATATAGCTCGCCCAATCCTGCCAAGATTCGCCGTCGAACAGGAAGCTTTCTCCGTCGTTCACGACGGCTACGGCATACATCTGGGGATCTTCGCCATTGGCGGGCTCGCTGTCGCTTCCATCCTGCCAACTGTCGTCCATTCCTGCGTTGGCGATGTAGTTCCGATGCCCGTCCTCGTCGAGCTCGAATGCCGTGCATGTGACGGAGAAACGTTGCCCCTTTTTCACAGCGACCGGTGTAGGCAGTTCGATTCGATGAAAGCCTTCGTAATCGAAGCGCTCCCAGATGCTCGCCGCGAGCTCGCCGTCATCGGGTTCGGTGGCGCCATCATTCAGGATGTGCACGTCGAAGCGGACATGCACATCCTCGGTCGGCGTTATCGTCGATACAGCATAAATCTCTTCGTCCGCCTGTGCGGTGAAGACGTTCGCCGTATTGATCTCGCTGGAGCTGTAGAGCTGATAGATGCCCGCGATGCCGGGCAGGTAGTCATGTTGCTCCACGAAGTCGTTGTTCGCATCTTGCGCCGTGTCGAACTCGAACGTTACAGGGTCGGTGAGCGATTTATCGTAGTACGAGATGTAGAAATACCCCGTATGATTGCCATTCTCGTCCAGTACGCCCCAGGGGCTGCGTCCGACGTCGCCTGCTTCCTCGGTCGCGCTGCGCTCTGTTTCGCTGCCCCAGCTGTTCTTGGCGATCCAAGCGCCGTCCCCGGGCGGTTCCGCTCCGTAGTTGAAGTTGCTGCTCGAATAGGAATCGTCCCAGCCCACAATGCATACCTCGTGGTTGATAGGCACATCTTCGAACGTGTAGTGCGCCCAGGTATCGGTGTTCATGTAGATGCCGGGCTCCCAATCCTCGGGGCGCGCTTGGTCGGCTGCAAGGCAGACGGCTATGCCGCGGCCCGCTAGCAGCTGCTCTTTGGCTGCACGCATGCCGGTTTCGCTCAAGCCCGTCCAATTCCCAGCATTATCGTGTTCGCCCAGCTGCGGCAGGTAATTTGCGTCGGAGAGCTCCCAGCCGCTTGTCGTCAGTCGGTTCGACTGCCCGGAGTCGTTCACCTCGGGAACGGACCAGTCATCCTCAGACGAGTAGCAATCCTCGGTGCGGTAGTATTCCGTGTACGCCTCGTATTCCAGCTTGAGCGCTTCATCGGGATCTGTATTCGGATAGTTTTCCGCGACGTATTCTTCATACGACATATCATAGGCGAGCTCGATTTCTTCCTTCGTGAGCGCCATGGCCTCGTCTGGGTGGGCGACGTAGAACTCGTATTGCGTCATGCCCGTGCTTCCTCGGTAGGGGAATTCCTCTTCGGACACGGGTCCGCCTCCCGATGCGAACAGCGCTGTGATCATCGGGTCGAATCCTGCGCCATCACGCAAGGGCGCATTAGCATCCGAGCCTTCAACCAGGTACAGTCCTTCGCCGATCTGTGATTCGTTTTCGCTTGCGGTAATGGCGATGAAAGGGAACCACGCGAGATGCAGTTCGGACAAATCAAGGCCCGTCTCGCCATATGTCAGGCCCTCATCGGAGAGAATGCTGGTCTCCGCTGCTGCGATGGCAGAGAAAGCCCAGCAGGTACCCCAGGGGTTCTGCGCCTTCACCGGAGTGACCACGCCCCGATCGCGCAGGTCGAAATATGCAGGCAGCTCGATGGGCTCCGGTTCCGCAGCTTGGGCGCTGCCCAAGGCCTCTGCGTGCACGGCTTCGAACCCTGGTGCGAATGACTCCTCCGGCGCCTCGAAGTCCTCGTCTTGCCAGCCGGGCTCAGACGAACAAGCGCATGCAATCGCCAGCGCAAACGCGCTCAAGACGATCATCGCGGTGCGCGCCGCCTTGCCGATTGGCATGGAGAGTCCTTTCCGTATGTGCTGCATATCCAACTGCATTTTCTGCTGGGAATCATTCTACGGTAAACCGCTTCGCGAGGCTTTCGGCAACTCGCAATGCAAACTTATCGTACGGAAAAATCGGATTGTTCCGCCCCGCATCTCCGACATTCTT
>CAYOBD010000144.1:0-6222 GCA_964402005.1 uncultured Eggerthellaceae bacterium | reverse complement strand
GGATAGGCACAGGCCGAGTCGTCCTGGCCGTAACCGATGATCAGGCTGCGGTCGAAGCCCATCTCGCGCGCGGGTCCGGCGGGTACGGCCTCGAGCTCGGCGGACATGAAGTCCTCCTCGGCGATGTCGTATTTCTCGGCGAGCAGCTTCAGGCAGTAGGCCTTCACGGGTTCCTTCTCCGCGAGTTTTTCCCAGGCGGGGGCGTCGGAGTCGCCCGCGTCGGCGGCGCCAGTCTTTTCGATTACGAGCGGGCGGTTGCCCACGAGAATGTCCAGATCCTCGCCAGCCACGACTTCGTTGGCTTTCTTCTGCATCTGGTCTTTCGCCAGATGGATGAGCAGGTCGGTGACGCAGAACACGGGATCGCCCGCATCCTCGCCCACGTTGACGTCGATCACGGTGCCGTCCGTTTTCGCAATCACGCCATGCAGCGCGAGCGGCAGCGTGACCCACTGGTAGTGTTTGATGCCGCCGTAGTAATGCGTGTCGAGATGCACCAGATCGTTGCGCTCGAACAGGGGGTTCTGCTTCACGTCGATGCGCGGCGAGTCGATGTGCGCGCCCAGGATGTTCATGCCGTTCTCGATCGGTTCCGTGCCGATCTGCGCCATGATGACGGCTTTGCCCTGGACGGTGGCATACACTTTGTCGCCGGCGCCGATGTGCTCGCCCGCCTCGTAGATGGCGTCCAGGTTGCGATAGCCCGCCGCCTCGGCCTGCTCGACGGCAGCGCGTGCGAATTCGCGCTCGATCTTGTTCTTCGAGATGAATGCAATGTAGTCGGCGCAGATGCGCTCAAGTTCTTCGATGTCCGCAGCGCTGTATTTCTTCCAGGCAGATTGCGTTTCCATATGAGTCCTTTCGTCGCAGTTTGTACGCGCACATTATAGGGCATGGAGAGGCGGCGTCTTCTGTTCTGGGGCAGAGCGAACGCCCGAATACGCGCCGCTGTCTGTGAAGAAAGTAAGGAACCTTATAAAATGGTGCGACATGCATTGCAAATTAAACAGGAACCTGATTATAATGGCACTGAAAAATAAAGGAACCTTATTAAAGAGAAGGGAGTTGCATTATGGCTGCAACTAACGAAGAGCTGATGCAGGAGTTTGTACGCGTTGGGAGGATCATGCAGCATTTGGACGGCGGCGGCCGATGCTGCAAGCGCGGCCACGGTTTCGGCCATGGAGGCCCGCACGGGCATGGAGCGCATGGAATGCCGGGCGAGTTCGCCGCTGAAGGAGGCCCTTCGGAAGCGCACGTGCCGGAACATGCCGGCCATGGTCCGGGCTGCCACGGGCCGCACGGCGGGCATGGACCGCACGGACGCGGTCTGGGCGGACGTCACGGCCAGGTGCGCGCGCTGTCGCTGATCGCCATGCAGGAGGGCATCACGCAGAAGGATCTGGCGTTCTTGCTGGGCATCCGTCCACAGTCGGCTGGCGAGATGCTGCAGAAACTGGAGGACCACGGCCTGGTGGAGCGCTGCAAGTCCGAAACGGACGCCCGCGCCATCCAGCTGTACCTGACCGAAGACGGTCGCACGCACGCGGCGGAAATCGAGCGCATGCGCAAAGTCGTGGCTGAGGACCTGTTCTCGGTGTTGACCGACGACGAGAAGGCCCAACTGGCGATCATCTTGGACAAGCTGCAAGCCGAGCTGGATAAGTACCGCCCGCATCGCCATGAGGCGCCGGCTGAGACGGCGGGGGATGCTCCTGCGCAGGAATAGCGTGGTGGACGCAGGCAGACGGCTCCTCCGAAAAGATTTCGCGAAGCGGAGGTTTGTTTCTGGATGGAGCAGCTATAAAACGATAGCGTCTCTCTGGAGAGAATTGCTGTAAAACGGTGGCCCCGAGCGCTCGGCGTTCGGGGCCACTGCTAGCGGTCGTTTTTTAACACGAACCGAATCGATGCGAAAGCGTCTCTCTACCGTACGGACGCAATCATTGCGGCAACGTTTTCGGGCTTCGCGTTCATGGGAACCTCGCAGCCGCTGCCCAGGATGAAGCCGCCATTCATGCCCATCTCGATCAGCTTCTCGCAATACTCGCTCACCTCGTCGGGCTCGGCCATCATCAGCATCGTCGCTGGAACGTCACCCTGGATGCCCTGCCAACCGCCCAGGATGTCGAATGCGGCTTGCATGTCGGTGTCGCCGTCCAACTCGATGTGCATGCAGCCCTTCGGCAACTGCGTGAAGTACTCGAGCATCGGCAGCCATTTGCCGTCGGCATGGACGATCCCATGGATATCGGCTGCATGCAGCGCCTCGAGCATACTCTTCAGCGCCGGCCAGGCATACTCTTCGAACATGTCGGGCGAGAGGAACGTGGCGGAACTGCGCATCGCGAAGATGTTCACGTGCCAGCCATTCTGCTCCTTCATCTGGGCGATGATGCGTTCATTCTCGGCGGGAGTGAACGTGTTGACTACGTCCATGATCGGACCTGGATCATCGACGAGGTCGAGGATGAACTCTTCCATGCTGCGGAACATCGACAACGAGTCGAATATGGGATAGGTGGCTGTGTCGAACCAAGGCACCATGCCGTGGCTGTAGATGAAGCCGAACGATTTGGCGAACGTTTGGCCCAACAGTCCGAAGCGGGCGCCCAGTTCCTCGAAGCTTTGCATGGGGGGCGTCTGCACATCCATGGTGTGTTTGGCGAACCAATTGTCCCAGCCCATTTGCATGATGCGGTCGTATTCGGCGGGATCGTCGAAATACGGCGTCTCGACGAACTGGTAGGATTCCTCGTCGCCCAGCTCGTGGCCCGGGGCGCGGTACGGCAGGAACATGTTGAACACGGTGTCTTTGGGGTAGGCGACGGCCATGACGTCGGGTTTGCCCAACCGCTCGAACGTGCGCTCGGCGGCGCCGAGCCAAGCATCCTGGCTCTCGAAGGCCTCTGCCTGCGTGATGCCGCCGAATTTGCTCAGCGATGTGATCATGAGCGGGAAAACGGGAATCTCACGGCGATCCGAGAACGGCTCCATGCTGATTGCCTTGCGGTACTTTTGCATCGAATCCATAGTCACCTCTCCTTTGATTTGCGGAATAACTTCACTGGAAGCAGGCGCTGCGGCTTATTCCACCCAACTGGTCAACAACGCTTGCTATATATACGTATCGTAGTAGCTCGCTGCATCGTTGTATCCATATGCTATGATGATTTTTCACGAGGCAAGTTTCATCGATTACTACATTTTGTAGGAGATATCATGCGACTGAGCATGTGGGTTTTGGCGGACTGGTTGAAGACGGCAGGCGCACGGGCGGATATCGTGCAAGGTCCGCGCGAGCTGCGCAACGTGCGTCTTCTGCCCAGCTCGGGCGTCCTCTCGCGCACGACTGTCTATTTGGATGCCGATGACAGCGGAAATGTGCTTTGCACGTGCGGGCGCGATCTTATCGTTGTGCCAGAGCGTGATATCGATGCGGTATTCAATAGCATCCTCGATTGTTTCGAGTTCTACAACGACCTGGATGCTCGGTTGCGCGATCTTGCCAGCGCGGGTGCAGAGGCGGCGGAAGTGCTCGATGCAGCTGGCCGCACGCTTGGGCAGTTCTATGTCGTTGCCGATGCGACGTATTTCCTTCATGCGTGGGGCGGCGATCCCGCGCCGATGGGCGACAGCCGGGATTTCTGGGAGGTCTTGGACAACCGCAGCATGCCGCTTTCTGCCATCATGCATGTGAATAAGCAGCAAGGTATTCGCACGCGCGGGCGCGAAAGCTATCTGGTCGATGTGGCTCCCATGGGTACCGTAGCTGCGGTCAGTAACCTCTTCGAAGGCGAGGATCACGAGGGCTGGTTGGTTTCTATCGGGGTGAATCCGCAGTTCACGCGGGGATACTTGCACATCCAAGACGCATTGGCGCCCATCATTTTGCAGTGTCTGCGTTCACATGCGATCCGCGAACTGCGCATGGACCGCGCAGCCGTTCTGGCGGATCTGCTGGACAGCGGATCCGGAGGGCGCGAAATGGCCGATGCCCGGCTTGCCACACTCGGTTGGGATCGCGACGACCCCAAGCGAATCTATGCCATACGCCAGTACGATGCAACCAAGAATCCGAACCATGTAGTTGCGCGATTCCTCGAGCGAATCGACCCGACACTTGCGGTGGCTGATCATGGGGGCGGCACGCTGCTGTTCGCCGATATGCTGCTTGTCGAAGAGACGCAGCTCGAGGAAGCGATGGCGCCCATTCTGGCATCATGCGGCTGCGCGGTGGGCAAAAGCCCCGTTTTCGCCGATACAGGAGCGGCGCCGGAAAATGCGCGCGCTGCTCGCGTTGCAGCAAACGCGGCCGACGGACAGCACCTTGTTGTCGGCTTCGACGACATCAAGCTTGCTTACGCGCTTTCGGTTTTGCGGACCGAGGTGGCGGGTGATGTGCGCCATGCGGCAATTGAACGTCTTGCTGACTACGATGCAATCCATGACGCGCGGCTCGTGGAAACCCTGCGCGTGTATCTTGCGTGCGCTTGTTCGGCGACGACTGCCGCCAAAACGCTCTTTGTGCATCGTTCAACGCTTCTGTATCGACTGGAGCGCATAGAGGAAGTGGCGGGCGTCAACCTTGCCGATCCCGATATCCGTTTCCATCTAGACCTTTCTCTTCGCATGCAGCAAAGTTCTTCGGATGGCACGATTCTCAAGGGCGTATAAGCCAATCGAAAGGATTCGTTCCCTATGCCGTCGAGTAAAAGGTTACATCAAAAGGGATAGTCACTTTTTGATACTATTTTTCCTGTGGCGATAGCTTGTCACAACTGAGCGCTTTAAGCGGGTCAGCGGGAGGAAACGATGCGCGAGCTGCAGATTCATCGTGTGTACAAGCATTTCAAGGGCGATTGCTACTTGGTCGAGGATGTAGCTCGCCATTCGGAGACCGACGAGGAGATGGTGGTTTACCGCAAGCTGTACGGCGACGGGTCGCTGTGGGTGCGTCCGAAGGACATGTTTCTCGCCGAAGTCGACCATGAGAAATATCCAAACGCCACGCAGCGGTATCGCTTCGAACTGCAGGACATCCCCAGTGCGGTCCATCGGGAGTAGCGGGGCTTCTGTTAATCCTTGGTGAAGCGCTTTTGCACCGTGCATATTTCCGCAGAATCCACTTATGAGGTGGGTATAATGTGCACTACGCAATCACACTCTTAATGCAGCACGAAACGGTGGGACCGCAGGCGCTATGCGGCACATGTAGCGCATGCAAAGAAGCGAGAAGGGGAGAGCAGACAATGGCGTTTTATTTTGAGGAGCCGTCGCGCACATTCAATGAGTATCTGCTGGTACCGGGCTATACATCCGAGGAGACCATCCCTGCCAACGTTAGCCTGCGCACGCCGCTTGTGAAGTACCGGCGCGGCGAAGAAGAACCCGCCATCAGCTTGAACATTCCCATGGTGTCGGCCATCATGCAGGCGGTATCCGATGACAACATGGCCATTGCCCTTGCTACCGAGGGCGGCCTGTCGTTCATCTACGGCTCGCAGTCCATCGAGAGCCAGGCCGCCATGGTTTCGCGTGTGAAAGACTACAAGGCCGGCTTCGTGATCAGCGATGCCAACCTGTCTCCCGACATGACGCTTGCAGATGTGGTCGAGCTGCTGGAGAAAACCGGCCATTCAACTATGCCCGTGACGGAGGGTGCTGCGCCCCATGGCAAGCTGCTCGGTATCGTGACCGACCGCGACTATCGTCTGACCCGCATGGGGCTCGACACGTTGGTCGGCGACATCATGACCCCGCGCGAGAAGCTGATTGTGGCATCTGACGACACATCGCTCAAAGTCGCTAACGACATTATCTGGGAGCACAAGTTGAATTCCCTGCCGCTGGTCGACGAGAACGATTGCCTGAAATACATGGTGTTCCGCAAGGACTATGACTCGCACAAATCGAACCCGCTCGAGATGCTCGACGAGCACAAGCGCTACATGGTTGGTGCGGGCATCAACAGCCGTGACTACGCCGAGCGCGTGCCGGCGCTGGTCGAAGCCGGCGTGGATGCGGTCTGCATCGACAGCTCCGAGGGCTATTCAGTCTGGCAAGCCAAGACTATCGCTTGGATTCGCGAGAACTACGGCGATACGGTGAAGGTGGGTGCCGGCAACGTGGTCGACGAGGAAGGCTTCCGCTTCCTGGCCGACGCGGGTGCAGACTTCATAAAGATCGGCATCGGCGGCGGCTCCTTCTGCATCACGCGTG
>CAYOBD010000143.1:0-6222 GCA_964402005.1 uncultured Eggerthellaceae bacterium | reverse complement strand
CGCGATGCGCGATGCGAGCCATGCACAGGTACATGCCCACCTCGGAGCACTCGCCCGTGAAGTTGGCCTTCAGCTGCTCGAAGATGTAGGCCTTGGTCTCGTCGTCGATATCAGGGTTGTCCTTGACGGTCTTTGCGTAGATGCCGTACTCATGCTCGGCGGCCAGCTTCATTTCGCCTTCAACCTTCTTGAATGCGCTGGCAGGAGCCTTGCATACCGGGCACTGCTCCGGCGGCTGCTCGCCCTCGAAGATGTAGCCGCAAACACTGCATACCCATTTGTCCATAGTTTCCCTTCCCTTTCTCTCTCGATGTTGGCGGGATCCGTTGCGGGATTCCCATCCGTTTTCGGATGCGCACATCATAGCATGCGTGTGTCGGCGCATCGCGCAAATGGAATAACTGTAAAGAGAGTGTATTAGTTGACTGTTTGCGCATAGCTCGATCGACGCGAAGTGAACAGCTCTTTTATGGTTCGTTCCCCGTGTATCGTTTCGTGCGCATGCGCAATGAGCTAGCAGATGAGCGAGCCGGCGAATACGATCGCCGACATGGCGATGACGAAGCCAAAGGCATAGGGCGCGATTCTGCCCAGAATTTCGCCGTCTTTGCCGGTCAATCCGCAGGCGGCGCAGCCAATCGCGATGCTTTGCGGAGCAAGCATTTTGCCTGCACTGATGCCAAGGGAGTTGGCGGCTGCGAGCCATATTTCGCTGACACCGATAGCACGCGCGGCTTCGACTTGGACGTTGCCGAAGAGGACCTCGGAGGAGGTGCCGGAGCCGGTCACGAATGCGCCCAGGGCGCCCAGGATGGGAGAGACCAGCGGAAAGAGCGAGCCGAGCGCAACCACGAAGAAGGTGGCGATGGCGCTGATCATGCCTGCATAGCTCATTATTTTTGCCATGCCTAAGACGCCGAGCATAGTCAGGATGGTCTTGAGCATTTGCTTGCAGGTGCGACCGAGGACCATGCACATGTCCTTGGGTGGGCAACGCTGGATGAGGCCGCCGATGACGCCGCAGGCCATGATAAGGACGCCAGGCGTTCCAATCCAAATGAAGGTTAGCGTGGCCGCACCCTCGCCGGCGTATATGGTTGCCGTGGTGGCGATGCTGGACAGTGGTTCGGCGATAAAGGGGACGAGCCTGCTGGTGAGCAACAGGACCGCGAAGATCAGGATGAACGGAGACCAGCTTACGAGGGCGCTCTTGGGTGTGATGGCTTCGGTGGGCGCCTCGATGGAAAGGCGGTACTCCTGTGGGATTTCGCGGCCGCGTGTGCGCAGGGCTATCACGAAGGTGACGATGAGCGAAACGACCGAGCCGACGATATCGGGTAGGTTTGCGCTGATAAAGTGGGCAGTTAGAAGCTCGGGGATGGCAAAGGAAAGGCCGGCGGCCAGCGAGATGGGGACCACGCCCTTGAGTGCGCGGGGACTGCCGCCCACAATCATAACCATGATGATGGGGCAGGCCACAACAAAAACGGCGACCTGCAGCGACTGAACTGTGCCGAGGGTAATGGGGTCGAGGCCGGTGATGGTCGCGAGGGTAGTAGTGGGGATGCCGATAGAGCCGAACATCGTGGGAGTGCCGTTTGCAATCAGGCAGCACACGATGGCAGTGATAGGGTTGATGCCCAGACCGACGAGTATACCGGCGGGAATCGCAACGGATGTGCCGAAGCCGGCCATGCCCTCGAGGAAGCAGCAAAAGCACCAGCCGATAAGAAGCGTGAGAACGCGCTTGTCGGCACTCACGGAGGTCAGCATCCGCTTGATAACGTCCATGGCGCCTGTGTGCACCGTGAGGTTGTAGGTGAACACAGCCGCGATGATAACGATTACAATAGGCCATAGGGCAAACAAGAAGCCCTCGAGGGCTGCGGTAGCAGCGCAAACGGGTGTCATACCGAAGCAAATCAGTGCGATGGCGACGCACACGGCAAGCGAGGTAAAGCTCGCGAGCCAGGCTTCCATATGCAGAGCGCATAGGGCGATGACAAGCCAGATAATCGGCAATAGCGCCAGGATGAACGGGACAGCAAAATCGAGCATGCGGCGTCTCCAGCGGGTTGGTTTCTAATTCGGATATTGTACGACCCTTTTTACAATGCGCGATGCTCTGCGCAAGGTGCTTTTCGGCGGGGCGGCGACGCTTTCACTTGCCATCTCGCCTGCATCTTTTCCGTTGCAGAGTTGTTGTTCGGTCTTTGGGCGGTTTCAGGCAGCAGACAGGCTATTGCTGCCCATTTCGATGATTATGAATAGTTCGCAAATGAGGATATTATGCCCAATTTCGGTACATTTCATTATGCAGACCGATGAACTATTATGAAGCGGCGCCAAAATGCAATGAGCATTGGTCGCAAAACGAGAGAGGGAAAGGGAAGGAGAAAAGATGAAGAAAGGTTTGATCAAGGGACTTGGCCTGGCGGCAGCGGCTGCTGTCTTCGCCTTGGCTCTGTCCGCATGCGGAAGCAGCGCGTCGGCGCCTGCGTCCGGCTCGGCTGCTGGTTCGGGCGATACGTCCGCCCCTGCTGCCGCAGCTCCCGCTGAGGCCACGTCGGCTGATGCTGCCGCGGTTCCTGCGGGTGCTAAAGTGATTCGTATTTCCACGACGACGTCCGTGAACGATTCGGGTCTGCTGCCCTATCTGCAGCCGTATTTCGAAGAGGCTACGGGCTACACGATGGAGGTAACCTCCGCCGGTACGGGCGCTGCCATCAAGAAGGGCGAGACGGGCGACGCTGATGCGCTGCTCGTGCATGCCAAGGCAAGCGAGGAAGAGTTCATCAACAACGGCTTTGGTGTTGAGCGCATTCCGTTTATGTACAACTACTTCGTGATTGTCGGCCCGGCTGACGATCCGGCTGGCATCGCCGGTTGCGAGACCGCTGCCGAGGCATTCGCCAAGATCGCCGAGTCTGGTTCGAAGTTCGTCTCCCGCGGCGACGATTCCGGCACCAACAAGAAGGAATTGCAGCTTTGGGAGGCCGCCGGTGTGTCCCCCACGGAGCAGGATTGGTACATCAATGCTGGCCAGGGCATGGGCGCGACGCTGACCATGGCAGGCGAGGAGCAGGCTTACACGCTGACCGACAAGGGCACCTATCTGTCCCATGAGGTCAAGGAGACCCTGCCGGTTCTGCTGGGCGAGTCCGAGGACATGAAGAACACCTACTCGATGATCGCCATCAGCCCCGAGGCTTGGCCTGACACCAACATCGACGGCGCCAACGCCTTCATCGCGTGGATGACCAGCCCTGAGGCCTCCGAGCTCATCAAGGCCTATGGCGTTGAGCAGTACGGCGAGCCGCTGTTCTTCCTGATCGAAAAGTAGCAATTAGGTTTGTTATTGCACGATGTGATAGCGGGGTCAGACCCCGCTATCACACAATGAATCGCAGCGATGTGACAGTGGGGTTTGCCCCGCTGTCACATCTTCAATGCTTACGTACAGGCAATTGCGATGGATGAATTAGCCCAAGCGTTCGCCCAGGTGTTCACGCCTGGTAGCGAGCTTTCCCAAGTCATACTTGTGACGTTGCAGATGGCCGTCTGCTCGACGACCATTTCGACGCTTATCGGCGTGCCGTTGGGCATCCTTATCGGCCTGTACCGTTTCCGCGGCAAACGTATCCTGATGCGCGTGTTGAATACCCTGATGGGTCTGCCGCCCGTGCTCGCAGGTCTTATCGTGTTTTTCATCTTGTCGCGCTCGGGTCCTCTCGGATCGCTCAAGCTGCTTTACACGGTTCCGGCTATGGTCGTGGCGCAGGTCGTTCTGATTACGCCTATCATCTGCGGTCTTTCCGCCACGGCGATAACGGGCATCGCGCCTCGCGTGCACGAGACGGCAATCGGGATGGGCCTATCGCGCAAAAGCGAATTGCGCTGCCTGCTCTACGAGTGCCGCACTCAGCTTTCATCCATCATGTTCGTCGGGTTCGGACGTGCCATCGGCGAAGTTGGCGCCGTCATGATGGTCGGCGGCAATGTCCAGTTCAAAACCCGCGTTATGACTACCAGCATCATGTTGGAGACGAACCGCGGCAACTTCGAGTACGCGATTGCGCTCGGTGTGGTGTTGCTGGTCATATCCTTCATCATCAATTCGATTGCGCTTACGTTGCAGGAGCGCGTCGGCGGTGCACGCCAGCAGGGCGTGAAACGAAGGGGCAAGAGCCGCCGCATCGTCGTGTGGCACAATCCATTCCAGGACAGCGTTGTTGCAAATGAGCTTGGGGAAGATGCCGCTTGCGAGGTTGGGGCTACGCCCGAGGTAGAAATCGAATGCGAGGCAGACACCGCGTCCGAGATCGAACTCAGATGCAAGGCGGACGATGCGCCTGGGGTGGGACCTGAATGCGACGCGGACGATGCGCCCGAGGCGGGTGATGTCTCATGACGGCGCAAGTCGGTGTGATGATCAAAGGATTGCAGAAATCCTACGGCAAGCACTGCGTGCTTGATATCGGCGAGTTTTCGTTCGAGCCGGGCCATTCCTATGCGCTGATCGGGGCAAACGGAAGCGGAAAGTCAACATTGCTGCGTATCTTGGCAGGTGCCTCCAGCCAATCCGATGGCGATTTCGAAATATATGCGGTATCGCCGAGCGCATCGCAAGCCGATGCTCCGAAGCCGTATGAAGCATCTATCGGGTACATGCCGCAGAAGAGCTATGTGTTCGGCTTCACAGTGTTCAAGAACGTTGCAATGGCGCTCGAAGGCCTCGACTTGGATAAACAGGAGGAGGCTGATCGTGTGAACCGCGCGCTCGAGGCGGTAGGGATGTCAGCCTTGGCCCAAGCACGCGGCAACAGGCTGTCCGGCGGCGAGGCGCAGCGTGTAGCCTTGGCGCGTATGCTCGTGCGCAGACATGATGTGCTTCTGCTGGACGAGCCGACGGCTTCCCTTGATGTGGCGGGCACCTTGCTGGTGGAGTCGGCGCTGCAAGCGTACATCGAGGAGACGGGTTGTCTGATGATAGTGGCAACGCATGCGCCCTCTCAGGCCCGACGCATTGCGGATCAAGCTGTTATGCTCGATACGGGCCATGTGATGGAGCGTGGCGCAACAGCCGATGTGCTTGACAATCCGCAAAGCCCGGAAGGCCGTGCATTCCTATCGTATTGGAAGGTGTAGCGCGTCGTGCGCCGAGCTGCCGTCTGCAGGGTATAGCGCATCGTGCATCAGCTTGCCATCTTCGCGGTGCACCAGAACGTGCGTCGAGCTGTAATCCGATCCCATGCCATATACTGATGCCTATCATTCGACGGGAAAGGCATCATGGGCAAAAAACCGACAGCACGGTTCGTTAACGGGGTCTTGGCAATCGCTATTGCGGCGTTTTTTGCCGTACATGGCATTTTTGGCGCCGTATCCGCGTTCGTCGATATCCCGCGCGGTCTGGCATGGCTCGTATGGGCTGGCGTTGTGGTGGTTGGCGTGCATGTGCTTGTGAGTGTCGTCACAAGCTATCAGCAGATGGCGGACAAGGAGCGTCCGCCGAGTCCGCGCAAGAAGCGCCACTTGATGCTGAAATGGGCGACCGGTGGTGCGCTCGCAGCTGCTGCAGCCATGCATATCGTCGATATGCAAATGGCGGGCGGCTCGCTTGAAAGCGCAGGCGCAACCGGCTTGGTGACGCTGTTGGCGCTGATTGCGTTTGTTGCCGTTCATGTTTGCGTAGGCGCCCGTTCACTTCTCAAGGATATCGATGCCGATCGCAATCGTAAGAACATCGTCCGCATAGCGACATGTGCGGTATGCGCTGCAATTGCAGTTGCATGCCTTGTGGGGTTGCTCGGATAGCCTGGCGTAAATGTGAAATTAAGGCGACCTTAATTTCACATTTTTATGTGAACAGCGATAGCGGTCGCCTGCAACGTAGACTTGCCAAGCAAAATGTGAAATTAAGGTCGCCTTAATTTCACATTCCGATCCAGGTCGATACTGTAGGCACCCAGCCCATCACCAGCACGAATACGATCAGGATAGGTACGACGTACTTCACCCATACACGCGCCCACTGCGGGAAGCGCGCGCCCGTGCCTTGGTCGGCTTCGGCGATGAATTTGTCCCAGCCCCAGCCGCGCTTGCTCGTGCAGAACAGCAGGATGATCAGCGAACCGATGGGCAACAGGTTGTTCGACACGATGAAGTCCTCAAGACCCTGGATGTCTCCGATGCCTGGAATCTGGAAGCCTGACCATACAC
>CAYOBD010000142.1:0-6229 GCA_964402005.1 uncultured Eggerthellaceae bacterium | reverse complement strand
GCCTGTCAACATCGCCGTCATCGAGCGCATCCTTGCTGCGACCAACCTGAAGGTCGAGATCGGCGGCGGCATCCGCACCATGAACACGTGCGCACGCCTGCTCGATGCCGGCGCAAGCCGCCTCGTGTTGGGCACGGCGCTTGTGCGCGATCCCGCGTTTGCACGCGAGGCCATTGCGGCATATGGCGATGCGCTGGCGGCGGGCATCGATGCGAAGGCGGGAGAGGCTGCGGTCGCCGGCTGGCGCGAGGGCAGCGGTATTTCGGCGCACGACCTGGCACGCGAGATGGCTGAGCTGGGTTATCGGCATCTGGTATATACGGACATCGCGCGCGATGGCATGCAAACGGGCATCGATCCAATCGCTTACGAGCAGATGGCGCAGGCTTTCGGCCATCCTGTGATTGCAAGCGGGGGCGTGGCCGGCTTGGACGACATCGATAGGCTGGTGCCCATTGCCGACCGCATCGAGGGTATCATCACCGGTCGCGCGATCTACGAAGGCACGCTGCCGCTGCGCGAGGCGATAGAGCGCTGCAAATAATGTCGGGCAGCGGAAGGTAACGAGCAGCGGAAGGTAACGAGCAACTGGTCGATGGGCTGCGACTTTTTGGCACGCTCGTAGCTTTGGCGCATCCGCAACGAAGGATAAGCTATGCTGACAAAACGCGTGATTCCGTGCATGGATGTTAAAGACGGGCGCGTCGTGAAGGGCGTGAACTTCGTCAACCTGCGCGATGCGGGCGACCCGATCGAGCTCGCGCAGCGCTACGACGAGCAGCGCGCCGATGAGGTCGTGTTCTTGGACATCACGGCCACGAGCGATGATCGCGCTACTACGATCGAGCTGGCCAGCCGCGCGAGCGAGCAGCTGCATCTGCCGTACACGGTGGGCGGGGGCTTTCGCAGTGTGGCCGATATCCGCACGATGATCGCGGCCGGCGCCGACAAGGTTTCGGTGAATTCCGCAGCGGTGAAAGATCCGAGCCTGATTACGCAGGCGGCTGCGGCGTTCGGCACGCAGGCTATCATCGTGGCCATCGACGCGAAGCGCCGCACGGACGTGGGCGGTGCCGACAAATGGGAGGTCTACTTGGCCGGCGGACGCACACCGACGGGCATCGACGCCGTCGAGTGGGCGGCCGAAGCAGCGCGCCGCGGCGCCGGCGAGATCCTGTTGACCAGCATGGACCGCGACGGCAGCAAGGACGGCTTCGATTGCGCGCTCACCCGTGCGGTCGCGCGCGCTGTGGACATCCCGGTCATCGCAAGCGGTGGCGTGGGCAAGCTCGAGCATTTCGCCGAGGGCATCATCGAAGGCGAGGCCGATGCCGTGCTGGCTGCTAGCGTCTTCCACTTCGGCGAGCTTACGATTCGCCAGGTGAAGGAGTATATGCGCAGTCAAGGCGTCCCGGTGCGGCTGTAGGTTTCGCCTGTGATTGAGGAAAGGACAGACATGCTACCAGAGGACTTGACATACAACGAGGACGGGCTGGTACCTTGCATTGCTCAGGACGCACGCACGCACGAAGTGCTGATGCTGGCATGGATGGACGCGGAGGCCGTGCGCCGCACGCTCGCACAGGGCACGATGTGGTATTGGTCGCGCAGCCGCAAGGAGTATTGGCACAAGGGCGACACCAGCGGGAACACCCAGAAGCTGGTCGAGCTGCGTTACGACTGCGATGCGGATACGCTGCTTGCGCTGGTCGAACCCGCAGGCCCTGCATGCCATACCGGCAATACAACGTGTTTTTATCGGTCATTTTAAGCATCTGGGGGAAGCGTTTCGCGCTCATCTTGCAGCGGAGTGATATTCTTTTAGCATCTATTGGCGCATTTTGCCTGACCGAAAGCGGTACAGCGGCGGCAACGCAGCGGCACCGCAACCGCGATTGCGATATGCGTTGAAGGGCGCTGGATGAAAGAAGGGCAATTATGCAGAAACGTAGCAAGCGCTTCGGCCTGATCCTCGTCACCGCACTGGTCGCATGCCTGGCGGCGGCGATGCTGATGATCACAGGCTGCGGATCCGAACCTGAAGAAGAATCGTCCCCGGCGCTGCTTGCGCCGCAGGATAAGGAGCCGACCGTGCAGGTGACGCTCCCGACCGAGCCGTTCTACGTGCTTATCGTTGGCAACGACTCGCGTGCGGATACGGCCGAGACGCCGGAAGGCAACCCGTATTCCGATACGATTATGCTGGCGCGCGTCGATCCGACCAACTACCAGGTCACGCTCGTTTCCATCGCGCGTGACACGCAGATCTGGATGGACGGCGAAAAGTACAAAATGAACTCTTCGTATAGCACCTACGGCATCGATGGTCTGACCGAACAGGTAGAGGCGCTGACAGGCGCCGATGTCACGTACTACCTTGACATGGGCTTCGCCGATTTCATCAATTTCGTCGATGCGATCGGCGGCGTTGATGTGTATGTGCCCGTGCCCATGGACTTCAAGGACGTAATGGGCAGTGGCAAGATCTATCTGGACGAGGGCGATCAACATCTCGACGGCCGCTCCGCCCTGGTGTTCTCGCGCGTGCGCAAGATCTTCTACGAGGAAGGCGAGGCATGCCGTCAGACCGATGACCGTTCTGTCGTGGCTTCCATCCTCCAGTCGGTGGCGAGCAACCCCGATACGGTGAAATCTGCTGTGGCCGCACTGCTCGACAATGCCGAGACGAATTGGCCGCGGGAAGAGTTCCAGGCGCTGGTCGAGGACTTTGCAAAGCACGCAGACCAGCTGACCGTCTACACGGGCACCGGCCCCTACTGGACCGATCTTGACTACGACACCGAGCTCATTATGGCCGTTCGCGACGAGGATACCTGGGCTCAGGTTATGGATGTTGTCAACAGTGGCGGCGATCCTAACGATGTCGTGACGCCTCCCGACCGGGTGCTTGGCTAAATAACAGGCATCTCGGCGGCCAATATCATCGGATAGCCGTGTACGGACAAGCCTGAGGAAGGTGCAGTTAGGCTGTGGAGTGGTACCGTTTGGCAATCGTATTCGCTGTGGCGTTCGCGGTGACGTTTGCCTGCGTGCCGCTCTCGAAGCGGATAGCGCACAAGCTGGGCGCCATCGACTATCCGAGCAATAGACGCATAAATGCAGAGCCGATTCCCCGTTGCGGGGGAATCGCTCTGTATTTGGGCCTGATTGCAGGAGCGTTGACCATTTATGTAGGCGTGTTGTTCTTCAACTGGGAGATGGACGATTTCTACACGCTGCAAAATGTCAACTATCTGCTGTTGTTCGTAGGTGTGACCATCATGTTCGGTGTCGGCCTGTTCGACGACATTACGCAGATCAGTCCTTGGGCTAAATTCGGCGGGCAGGTGGTCGCGGCCATCATCGTGGTTGCTGCCGGCATATCGATCGGCGCCGTGCGTACGGTCATCGAGGGCGACTACGTGGATTTGGGTTGGGCGGATTATCCGATTTCGGTACTGTACCTGGTCGTGTTCGCTAACGTCACCAACCTGATTGACGGCCTAGATGGGCTGGCATCGGGTGTGGTGGCTATTGTGTCGGCTGCGCTCATGTTTCTGGTGTTCATGCGCGGGGCGTTCACGCTTATGCTGATGTGTGTGGCCATGGTCGCGGTGTGTCTGGCATTTTTAAGGTACAACTTCTTCCCAGCAAGCGTCTTCATGGGCGACTCGGGTTCGCTCTTACTGGGACTCATGCTGGGCATCATCTCGGTGGCGGGCGTCGTGCGCACGCAGAGCTTCATCATCATCCTGGTGCCGATTGCCATTGCGGGCGTGCCCGTGCTCGATACGTTTACGGCTATCGTGCGGCGTCTGCGCGGCCACGAATCGATCGGCCATGCCGACTTGGAGCATGTGCATCATCGTCTGCTGCAGGCGGGTCTGTCGCAGAAACGTTCGGTAGCGGTGCTGTGGATCTGCTCAGCGGTGCTGGCGGTTGCCGGTTGTGTGATCTCGGGCATGTCGGGCGTAGTTCGCTGGGGCGTGTTCGTGGTCCTAGCCATTGCCGTGTTTATCGTGATATGGAAGTTCGGCCTGTTCAAGCCCGTATTGGCGCACCACTACAATGGAATCGGCAAGCGCGGCCCGCGCATGCCGCGTGCGAAGGCGGAGCAGAAGAGCGGGAAATCCGCAGCCGAGGATGGCGAGTAACGCATGGCGGATCGAATCGACAAAAACGAAAATCCGCAGGTCGAGACAGTTCAGGCGACCGATGCGCACGCATTCCGCCAATTCAGGCGGGCGGTGTCGGCCATGTTGGTGCTTGTGGCTTTCACTGCGATTATCATCGGTGTGGCCATGCTGCTCGGATACGTCGCTGACCAGAAGCCCGTCGAACAAGATCAAAGCAGCGCCGTCACGACACCTGTCGTATACGATCCGTTCTATGTGCTGCTGATCGGCTCGGATTCGCGTAAGGGCACGGCGATATATACGGGCAAAGACAACGAGCAGGGGCAGGCGGTCGCATATGCCGACATCATGACCTTGATGCGCGTTGATCCGCAGTCGTACACGATTACGCTGGTCACCATTCCGCGCGATTCGGTGGTCGACGATGATTCGCCCAAGGTGAACGCGGCGCTCAATGGCGATGATCCGCAGAAGGTGGTGGACGAGGTTGCACGTCTGACGGGCATCGAGGCCGACTACTACGCCATGACCACATTCGCGTCGTTCGAGATTCTGATCAACTCTATGGGCGGGATCGACGTTGATGTGCCGCGCACCGTGACCGTCACCGATCCGATGACGGTCGATAACGTGACCGTCCAAGCTGGGCAGGACCGTCATCTGAACGGCGCAGAGGCGCTCGTGTTCTCGCGTGCGCGCAAGCAGTATGCGTCTTACCAGGAGGCGCTGCGTCAGAACAACGTGCGCACGACGGAGATCGCCATCATCAACAAGGTGCTGAGCCAAGGCAGCGAGCTCGATATCCAGGAGATGGTGGACGCTTTCGAGGCCAATGTGGAAACGAACATGGATATGTCGCAGGTTGCGGCACTGGCGCTCGATTTCATGCTGCACAAGGACCTTGTCATCATCTATGAAGCCACCGGTCCCTACGACGGTGACATCCGCCCGAGCGATGAGAGCTGGGTTGTCCCGAACGATCCGGACGCCTGGGCCCGCATCAAATCCCTCACCGATTCCGGCTTCGACCCCTCCGGTGTGATCGAGGCTCCCACCTTCGAAGAAGCCGACCCGCAGAAGTAGGGCGTGCGTCGGGGGCGGGTGGTAGAGCCGGTGGAAAAGAGTTCCCGGAAGAGTTTTCCACCCATAGTGCAAAAGAGTTCCCGGAAGAGTTTGCATCCCAACCCACCTGGTATACTTACTTCATTATGCGAAAGAAGCTGATTGCCGCCGCCGTGGGCGCTGTTTATCGAGTGTTCTCGTGCCTGCCGGAAAAACAGGTCATAGCATTACTGTCGCGCCAATCGGCGCGGCCGTTCGACTTTCGGCTGCTTGAGGAAGAGCTCGTTGAACGCTTTCCCGATTACAAGATCCGCTGGGTGTGCGTGTCGTCCATCGGAAAGCTGGGCGTAGGCACGTTTCTGAGCCAATTGAAGATGGTTGCGACGGCGCGCGTGTGCTTCGTGGACGGTTATGTGCCGGCCGTGTCGATTCCGCATCGGCATCGCAGTACGTGCATCCAGTTGTGGCATGCGGCTGGTGCCGTAAAGAAATTCGGCTACCAATGCTTGGATACGCAGGCAGGCCGCTCGAGTGAAGACGCACGGGTGTTTCGCATGCACCGGGGCTACGACTACATCATCGCCGGAATGCCCGGTGCGCTGCCGGCGTTCGAGCAAGCGTTCGATGCGCCGGGCGAGTTGATCGAACCGCTGGGCCTGCCGCGTTTGGATTATCTGGTCGGGCGCGCATACGAGAAGAAGCGTAAGGCTGATCAGCGGCGCGTGCGTGAGCAGCTGGGCATCGCGTCCGACGACGACCGTGCAATCGTCCTTTATGCGCCTACGTTCAGGAAGAACAACAGCGATCCCCAATGGCTGGAGCACAATGTCGGGCAGCTGGCCGAAGCGCTCAAGGGCAAGCGCGCTCTGCTCGTCGTTGCGGGCCATCCGCTGGAAGCTGACGCACTCGATGCGCAACGCATGCAGGGGGCAGATGTTGCCGTGCTGCGCGGTCCCACCATCGAAGCGCTGGGTTGCGCCGATGTGGTGGTCAGCGACTATTCCGCCGTGGCGCTCGAGGCTGGCTTCGCA
>CAYOBD010000141.1:5586-6266 GCA_964402005.1 uncultured Eggerthellaceae bacterium | reverse complement strand
GACATGGGAGCAACGACAAGCATGGTGCAGATAAATGCACGATTGGAGCAACCGCTCAAGCAAGCGGGAAATGCCGCACTTGCAAGCATCGGGCTCAGCCCTTCTGAAGCGATTCGGGCACTTTGGGAGAAGGCCGCGCGAAGGGGGAAAGACCTTGAAGAGGTGCAGATGCTGCTCTCTGGCGAACCGCATCGCAACCCTGATGCGGCCGAAAGGCTCGCTGCCCTGGAGAAAGCCCGGCTGCATGTATTCGACGTTCTCGAAGAATTGGGCGTGAAGGACCCGTATTCGCCGCCCATTGGATTCGAGTCGGATAAAGAGGCCCTTGCCGCCGCGCTTATGCACCGCATGGAAGAACGGGGGCTCTCATGACGGGAAATCAACATTCCATCGTACTGGACACGAACGTGTGGATTGATTACTTCTTTCCTTGGCGCGAACGCTCAAATGATGCAAAGAAGCTGATAGATCTTGCATTGCGAAAAGGCGTCACGCTCCTTTATCCCGTACACGCACTCAAGGACGTATTCTATCTGACATCTGAAAGCACGAAGCAGAAGACCCGTGAGGATTCCGGCAGCCTAACCGAGTCTCAAACACTGGCGGCTCAAGCGCTTGCATGGGGATGCGTGGAGAGCATGAGGGAAAATGCCACCGCCATCGGAGCCGACGAATCAGAC
>CAYOBD010000141.1:0-5576 GCA_964402005.1 uncultured Eggerthellaceae bacterium | reverse complement strand
CGGCTGTGAAGCGCGTGGTCGACAAGCTGATGGAGCTCGGCGAGCGCGTCGACTGGGAGCATTTTGGCTGGCATCCGAAAGCACGAAGCAGAAGGTACGTGAAGATTGCGGCGACCTAACTGAGTCTCAAGCGCTGGCACCCCAGGCACTTGCATGGGGATGCGTGGAAAGCATGAGGGAGAATGCAACCGCTATTGGAGCCGACGAATCAGACGTGTGGCTTGCATGCAAATACCGCAACCTCAGCGGCGACCTAGAAGACAACATGGTGATGGCTGCAGCCCAGCGTGCTCGAACGGATTTTCTCGTCACATCCGATGCCAATCTGCTTAGGAAGTCAACTGTGCAAGCCCATACCATCGAAGACGCGATTTCGCTATTGGAGCTCATTGCATAGCAGGCATTCTTACTCTTTCGGGCCGAGCGGAGCAAACGAGACGGCATAGCCGGCGTTGATCAGGCCGGCGGACAAGCGGCCTACATCGCCCTCGTCGGTAAGCACCATCAGCAGAAACGCGCGATCCTCCGTCAAATGCTCGATCTCGATCGATTGGATATTGCAACCAGCTTCGCTTGCGATGGCCGTCGCCTGCGCCACAGCGCCGGGATGGTTCGAAATGGGAATGCGCACTTCCAGGAGCTTCTCGGAAGACGGCACCCATGCCGCCGGCAGCGCGCGGCGCACGTCAGCCGCTTGCTTAAGCAGACGCGTCATGGCATCGCGGTCGCCTTCTTCGAGCGCCGTGGCGAACGCCCCGAGGATATCCTGCATGTCCACCAACCCGCTCTTCACCGCTTCCGCGTTGTCGAAGGCGATGCCGCACCACAGGCTCGGCGAACCTGCAGCGATGCGCGTTGTGTCTTTGAAGCCTCCGGCGGCAAGGCGCATGATTGTGTGCTGCTCGTCAGACGCCCTGTCGGCAAGCGTCACAAGCGACGACGCCACCAGATGCGGAACGTGGCTTACGACAGCCACAGCCTGGTCATGCTGCTCGCGCGGAATGACGATGACGCGCGCACCCAAGCCCATAACGAAGTCGTGAAGCGCTGGGATATGGTCGGGTGGCGTGTCCGCATCGGGGCACAGAATCCAGTACGCGCCCTGGAATAGATCGGCGCGCGCACCATCGATGCCGCTTTTCTCCGAGCCCGCCATGGGATGGCCGGGAACGAAGTTCTGCGGATGCGCAAGCACGCTGTCGGCCATAGCGCAAATGCGCGCCTTCGTGGACGCGGTATCCGTGACGATGCCTTCGTATCCGCTCTCCGCTATGGCCTGCAGATAGGGCTCGGCGACATCCACCGGCACAGCCAGCACCACTAAGTCGCATCCATCTGCAAGAAGCGCAGCGAACGCCTGGCCCGCATCGGCGGCTGCCCGGTCCACGATACCCTGCTTCAGGGCCGCTTCGCGCGTGCGCTCGTCCGTATCGACACCGTCTATGGCCGCATCGGGCCATGCTGCCCGCACCGCCTGCGCGATGGAAGCACCGACCAGCCCCAAACCGACTATGACGATGTGTCCGAACGGCGCCGGATGCGCGCCCTCACCGCTCTTCAGCGCATCAGAATCCTCAACCATGCTTTCTCCTGCCCCTGCATTCGCTCGCGATTAACCAGCACATTCTATCACTGGGCGCAAAGAACGATACGGATTTCCAAAAGCGCCGATTAGATAGGCTTGCCTTCTCGCCCAATCGCTGCTCCCCCTTCCTTTGGTAGAATGGCAGCATGACCAACATCGTCCAAATCATCATGTGGATCCTCGCGTTCGTGCCGGCCATCGTGCTGCACGAAATGGGCCACGCTGTTGCCGCGTACAAGCTGGGCGATCCCACAGCCAAACGCAACGGGCGCATCTCGTTCAACCCGATTCGCCACATCGACCCATTCGGCACGGTACTGCTACCGTTGCTGCTGGTATTGGCCAACATGCCCGTGTTCGGATATGCGAAGCCCGTGCCGTACAACCCCCGCTATTTCAAGGACCCCAAGAAAGGCGAGTTGATCGTCGGTTTGGCGGGACCCGCTGCCAATCTGGTGCAGGCGCTTGCAGGTGCGCTCATCGCATTCGTCATCTACCTGGTTGTGCCTGCATCCGAGTTCTACTACGCATCGCCCCTTAACTACGTGATGTCATTCCTGTATATGTACGTGCAGGTAAATCTGTTCCTGATGTTCTTCAACATCATCCCGATCCCGCCGCTCGACGGATCGTCCATCTTCGCGTTCATCCTGCCGCGCAAATATCTGAACAGCTACTACAAGATCCAACAATGGGCCATGCCCGTGTTCATGATCGTTCTGATCCTCCTGCCGCGCTTCATCGGATTCAGCCCATTCGGCTGGTATCTGGGCGTTACAGCGGGCAATCTGTCGAACCTGCTGTTCTCATTCCTTGGTTAGGGAGCCTGCATCATGTCCTACCGCGTACGCACCGATAGCTTCGAAGGGCCCTTCGATCTGCTGCTGTATCTGGTCAGCCGAGATCGGGTGGACATCGGGTCGCTTTCGATTGCAGGCATCGCGGACCAGTATCTGGAAGAGATCGCGCATCTGCAGGATGTCGATTTGGACGTGGCAAGCGATTTCCTGCTTGTGGCTGCGACGCTTCTGGAGATTAAGGCGCAAAGCCTGATTCCGCGTGACACCGACGAGGTAGAGGTCGAAATCGCCGAACTTGCACCGGACGATGCGCGCGAGCTGCTGGTGGGACGGCTACTGGATTACAAGAAATACAAGAACGCGGCGGCCATGCTCGAAGGACGCCAGAAGGCGCAGGAGCGCCTGCATGACCGGCCTTTCGGTCCCGACCAGGAATTTTTGGGTGCGATGCCCGACTTTTTGCGCGGCGTCACGCTCGATTCCCTGGCGGTGCTGGCTGCAGACGCCTATGCGCGCCGCGAGATCATGCTGCTGGAATCCGAGCATATCGCTGCCAAACCGATTCC
This sequence comes from uncultured Eggerthellaceae bacterium, assembly GCA_964402005.1. Lineage (GTDB taxonomy): Bacteria > Actinomycetota > Coriobacteriia > Coriobacteriales > Eggerthellaceae > CAYOBD01. The sequence goes on along the minus strand of CAYOBD010000141.1, from coordinate 2,625 downwards.
CGTCGAAGCGCGCGTGCGTGCGCTGGGCAAGCGCATCGCCAGCCGAAAGCATATGCGCTTTTCGGAGATGTGCGAAAGCGACGCTTCGGTCGCGGTCGTAGTCGTCACGTTCCTGGCGGTCTTGGAGCTATACAAGCGAGGCATGGTGAAACTCGATCAAGATGACCTGTTCGGCGATATAGAGGTCACCTATATCGAGGGTTCCGAAACGCACGGTTCCGTGCCTGACGATGCGGAAGCGCCCGATCCTGCGGTCACGGAGTAAGCCGCAATCGGAAGCATATGAAAAGGTGCGGCCGGAAACATTCCGCGCCGCTGGGATAGATGGAGGATTCGGATGTTCGAGGGTTTGCAGGAAGGGCAGCTTCCCGGCGCCTTAGAGGCGCTGCTGTTCGTAACCGACGAACCGGTCGGCTCGCTCGAGCTTGCACAGATGCTCGAAGTCGACACCGTGCGCATCGATGAGGCGCTGCATGAGCTGGCCGATTCGCTCGAGCGCGATGGGCGCGGCATACAGCTCCGCGAGGTCGCCGGCGGTTGGCGGCTGTTCACGCATCCCGCATACCACGACCTCATCGAGCGCTACGTCATCTCGTGGGATACCCGCAAGCTATCCGGTGCAGCACTCGAGACGCTGGCCATCGTGGCATACGGACAGCCCATCACACGCGCCCAGATATCGGCCGTGCGCGGTGTGAATTCCGAAAGCGCTCTGAACACCTTGATCGAGCGCGGTTACGTGCGCGAAGCGGGCGTGATCGACGCTCCCGGCCAACCGATTCTGTACGCAACGACGCGCACGTTCCTAGAGAAGTTCGGCCTGCGCTCTACAGCCGACCTGCCCGACTTAATCGAATTCGCGCCCGACGAGAAAACGGAGCAGCTGATCCGCGAGCGTTTGGGTGCGCCCAATCCAGCGGCAGCTGGTGCGGATGGCACCGACGCTGTACCGGATGCACGCGATTTGCCGACGCCCGAGCAGCTGGCAGCTGAAGCGCAGGCAGCACTTTTCGGCGGTGTCGAGAAGATCGACTTCGACAAGCTGGTATTCAACACCGATGACGAATAGCGACTCCGCACCGATGATCAGCCCTGATGACGAGAAGCGTTCGGCATCTATGACGAGTAGCGATTCCGCACCGATGACCAACACCGACGACGAAAAGCGTTCGGCGTCGATAGCTCATAGCGACTCCGCAGAAGCTCGCATCGTGCCGATGCGCCTGCAGAAATTCCTCGCACGCGCAGGCGTCGCGTCGCGACGCGGCTCCGAGAACCTTATGACGGCGGGACGCGTCTGCATCAACGGCGAAATCGCAAGCGAGCTGGGCACAAAGGTAGACCCTGCGGTCGATGTCGTGACAGTCGACGGACAAGTCGTGCGCCTAGCCGACGGCCCTGTCACACTCATGCTGAACAAGCCCGCCGGGGTGATCACCACGATGAAGGCGCAATCCGATCGCCCGATCGTAGCCGACCTGGTGCCGACCGAACGTTATCCCGGCTTATTCCCGATTGGTCGACTCGATGCCGATACGACAGGATTGTTGCTGTTCTCAACGGACGGAGAGCTCGGCAACCGATTGCTTCATCCTCGCTATCACGTTGAGAAAACGTATCGGGCGCTCCTCGATGAGCCGCTGACCCAAGCGCAGGCGGAACGCTTGCGCACTGGCGTGCCCTTGATGCGCAAGATAGACGACGGCTGGGAAGAGGAAGCGGTATCCGCACCCGCCGCCGTTGAAATCCTCGAGAGCGGAGAAGTGCTGATCACGATACATGAGGGTCGCTATCATCAGGTTAAGCGCATGTTCGACTCGGTCGGCCGCACCGTTGTCGCGCTGCATCGCGAAACGTTCGGCCCCCTGTCGCTGGGTGATCTGCCCGAAGGCGCCTGGCGCCTCCTGACCGACGAGGAAGTCGCCGCCCTCTCTGAAGAACGCTGAAAAGCGGTTTTCCAACAAAAGAGCCGCCTCTAGGAGGCGGCTCTTCGGCAACTCGATATGCTACGGCGATTACTTGAAGAAACCGTCGTAGTTGTGCATCTTCAGCTGGCTTTCGACCTTCGTCATCGTGTCGAGCGCAACGCCGATCATGATCAGGATCGAAGTGCCGCCGAACGCCGAGATCAGCTGGTTGTTCGTGAACATGAACAGGATCGACGGGATGACCGCGATCGCGGCGATGAACAAACCGCCGGGCAGCGTGATGCGACGAAGCACGTTCTTGATGTACGTCACGGTCGCAGAGCCCGGACGGATGCCCGGAATGAAGCCGCCCTGCTTGCGGATGTTGTCGGCCGTGTCCTGCGGATTTTTAACCATGGAGGTGTAGAAGTACGAGAAGAACACTATGAGCACGACCGTCAGCACCCAGTTGACCGGACCGCTCGAGATCGCGTTGGCGGCCGCATTGAGCCAATCGACGTTGAACAGCGCCGCAAGCTGCGCCGGGAAGTAAATGATGCAGCTTGCGAAGATGATCGGGATAACGCCAGCGGCGTTGACCTTCAGCGGGATGTACGTGTTCTGCCCGCCCATCATCTTGCGGCCCTGGACGCGTTTCGCGTAGTTCACGGGAATGCGGCGCTGAGCACGCTCGATGTAAATGATGGCGGGGATGCAC
>CAYOBD010000140.1:0-6319 GCA_964402005.1 uncultured Eggerthellaceae bacterium | reverse complement strand
CACCCCGCCGCCGCCGTCGGTCGCGATGTTGTTGGAAATCGAGCCGCCGCTCATCGTGATTATCCCTTTGGATAGGTAAATGCCACCGCCGTCGGAGCCCGACGTGTTGGTGTCTATGGCCGTGTTCTCGATCGACAGCGTCTTTTTGCTGTCATCTGCATCCAAGCGCAGGCCGCCGCCGAGCCCCTTTGCCTCGTTGCCGGAAATCGTGCAGTTCGCGATATAGTTGCCCGAATCCTCTTTCAGATGCAGATTCAATCCGCCGCCCCGTGATTTGGCGGTGTTGCCGGTGATGGTTGCCTTGTTCAGATAGATGGCGCCGTTGTCGTCCACGTAAATGTCGCCGCCGGTATCGCTTGCGGTATTGCCCTCGATGGTGCCCCCCGCCACATCCTTGCTCGTCGTCATCAGGGTGCCGCTGACGCAGACGCCACCGCCGTCGCCGCCTGCCGTGTTTTTAGCGATGGTGCCGGCGTCAAAGTAGAGCGTGCCTCCCTTGTCGACGAAGACGCCGCCGCCATCGCCGTCCGAATGGTTGCCGGAGATGGTACCGCTCTTATCAGTGCTGGAGTCGATCTCGAAGTGGAACGTACCGCCGCTGTGGACGTAAACGCCTCCGCCATGCTTGCTCGCCTTGTTGCCGGTTATGATGCCGCCTTTGAAGCGGAGGGTGGCGCCCTGATCGATATAGATGCCGCCGCCGCCCGGCGCCCAGCCGCCGGTGATCTTTCCGCCGTTGGTGCCGCTCCTATCCTCAATGGTTAGCGTCGCGTTCTTTTCCACCCATATGACGTAGCCTTTTTCCGCCTTATCCTCCCGATTGCGATTCAGGGTGTGGCCGTTGAGATCGATCGTGACGCTCGTGCCTTCTCGAATCACCAGCGGTTGGTCTTCGGGGCTTGCCGTGTAATCCCTCTTAACGGTGGCAGTGCGAACCCGGATCGTCGCTTCGTCGATCTCGTTCTGCATAAGATACCAATCGGATGCGAGCCTGGCTTCCTTGTAATCGCCCGTCCAATCTGCGGGAATCGCCCCCTGGGCCTTGCCGAAGAAATTGCTGGGGTTGTTGGGGTCGTCATCGGAATCCCCATGGGGATGATGGGTGCTGTAATTATCCGTAAACGTTCCGATGCTTTCCATTTCGATGGCGCCGATATCGGTGCCGGTGATCTTCCCGGTCAAGTGCAGTACTTTGTTTTTCCGCAGGTAGAGGTCCTTACCGAAGGAGCCCTTGTTGTCCTTGATTACAATGGCGCCCTTGATGTCGGTCTTATTGTCGGAGTCCGAGTCGATGAATAAGCCGCCGCCCTTGCCCGAGGCGGTGTTATTGGATATAGAGCACGTGGAGCCGCCTTCTCCGCTTCCGCCGATGATCGTAAGCGTGCGGTCGGAGTAGACGCCACCGCCGTTGCTGGACGAGGTGTTCTTGGTGATCGTGCAGTTCTCAAGAGTCAGGATGCCGGTGTTGCCGCCGTTATGGTCGTTGTAGACGCCGCCGCCTTCTTTCTTCGATTCGTTCTCGCTGATGGTACAGTTCTCAAGCGTCATCGTGCCGTAGCCGGTGATGCCGCCGCCCTCTTCGTTTTTCGCCGTGTTTTTGTTGATGGTGGCACCGATCGCCGAGAAGGTCGCACCCTTGTAGACCTTCACCCCGCCGCCGCCGTCGGTCGCGATGTTGTTGGAAATCGAGCCGCCGCTCATCTCAATTTCGCCTTCGGCCAGGTAGATGCCGCCGCCATCGCTCTTCGATGTGTTGTTGTCGATTGTCGTGTTCTCAATCGTGAGCTTACAATGATTGCTTGCAAGCAGGCGCAGGCCGCCGCCACCGCTCTTCGATGTGTTGTTGTCGATCTTGCAGTTCTCTATGCTGCCCGGCTCCTTCTTCAGATGCACGTTCAATCCGCCGCCGGTATCGCCAGCAGAATTGACGGTAATGGTCGCCTCGCTCAGCTGGATCGTGCCGGTATCGTTCACGTATATGCCGCCGCCAGTCCCACCTGCCGAGTTTTCGGTGATGGTGCCACCTACCGCGTTCTCCGACGTTTCCAGAGTGCCTGCCATGTAAATGCCGCCGCCGTCACCGGTCGCTTCGTTGCCCGTGATGGTGCCGCCGTCGAAGCTTAGAACGCCGCCTTCGGCGACGTATATGCCGCCGCCCTCCGACGGCGGATGGCGTCCAGCATACCTGGACCCCCAATTATCCCTGATGGTGCCGCCAGTCATGACGACGGTTCCCTCCACGTATATGCCGCCACCCTTCTCGGACGCCCTATTGCTGGCTATGATGCCGCCATTGAAATAGAGGACGGCGCCCTTCTCGACGTAAACACCGCCTCCTTTGTCCGCAGCGCCGTAGATGATATCTCCGTGCCCCGATTCGTCGCCATCCATGATGGTAAGCTGCGCACCTGCGCACACCCTGATCACATTGCCGTTATTCGTCGTTTTCCTAAGGTTGCGGTCGAGGGTGTGCCCGTTGAGGTCGAGCGTAACGACTTTCCCCCTTGGGATCTGTATGCAGTCCTCGTTATCCGTGTTTACCAAGTCGTCGTCCAGCTTGATGATCTCGTTGAGCTGGGCGTCTTTGATGGCAACTTGCAGGTCGTGCCAGCTGGTAATCCTCCCCGATTGCGCGTCTCCAGTAGGCGAGTCTATCGTGAGCGGCGTCTTTTCGCCGGAGGCCGTGTCGTCCACGGCCGATGGCGTTTCATCCGGAACGGGATCGCCGGCGTTCTCGTCGCCGGAGACGGCGATTGCAGGCAAGGGCATGAGGCCGATCGTAAGCGCCATGCTCGCGACTATCGAGATAAGCTTCGTTGCGAATCCGTTTCCCTTTTTCATAGTGCTCCTACCGTCATCGCTTCTAAAGGTTTGCATCGTCGGTGAGAATTGCGTTCTATCAGATGATCGACCTGCTTGCGCATCTTTTACATGACTGCGCCCGCCTTCTCATACAGGACATGGTCGCCGGAACCTGCCGCATGGGCAAACGATGGCATCAGGCCGACGACCATCACGACCGAGATCAGGCGTGCCAATGCTTTTCGAGCCAATGTCGATTTCATCGCGTCCCCCGAATCAGGTCAGGTTCTCCATAATGCGAATTATACGCGCAGGTCACGAATGCTGTCTCTAACTTGCCAGCAGGGTAAATCAAACGGGCGCGAAAAGGGTGCGAAAGGATGCTCGGCATCCAGCCTATTCGCTTCGCATAACCCATTCGATCATCGAGGATGTTGAAAGCTCTTCCGGCAATGCAGCGCAGTCCTGTTGCGGCTTTTCGCTATCTTTGCGCGTCCGCGCCGTCGTCCCCATGAATCGGATGCTCGGCGAACACTTCGGTGTAGTCTTCCGCATGCGGGAACAGCTCGGTCATGTCCACTTCTTCGCGCGGAACGCGCCGCGAGAGCGCGAAGCAATCGCGCATCACGTACCATGAGCATCCCTCGAGGCGCTGCGACTTCGGCAAGAAGTCGAAATCGGACACCTCGACGGGTTCGCCGAACTCCATCGTGATCTTCGGGAAGCGCACCATCTTGCCCTTCTGCTTCACCTTCTCGGCGTTGCGCACGGTAATCGGGATGAGCGGGGCCTTGCCCATGCGGGCGATAAGCGCGGCGCCGCCGTGCATTTCGGGTTCGGTGTCGCCCTTGCCGCGGCGCGTGCCCTCGGGGAAGATGACGATGATCTCGTTCATCTTCAGCAGCTTGGCCGCGCGCTTTATGGCCGTGCGGTCGGCCGAATCGCGCGTGATGGGAATCACGCCCACGTGCGCCAGGATCCACCCGAGTGCGCCGTGGCCGTGGGTGAACAGCTTGTCGCGTCCGATGAAGCGCGGCAGATGGTGCGGCAGGATGGCCAGATAGATGCAGATGGTGTCCAGAAACGACGTATGGTTGGCCACGACGACCACGCCCTGGCCGTCGGCCAGCTTATCGAATCCGGCGCGATTGTCCACACGATAGCGGAACAGGACTTTGAACCCCACGAAGAGCACGCCCTCCGCAATGCGCGCGAACCAGCGCGGGGCGCGTTTGACGCCTTCGACCTTCTGCATGGGCATATCGAAGATGCGCTCGTATCGAGGAGTCTTCTTAGGCTTATCGGCCTTCTTAGGTTTATCGGCTTTTCCGGCCTTCTCGATCTTTCCCGATTCGCCTATGACAACAGAGCCAGACCCCCCTGTCGTACTCTCTGCCGTTTTCGCCGGCTCATCGAGGGTTTCCGGTATTTCGATATATTCCGTCATATCAGCCCATCTGAGCGCGCGCCAAGTCGCAAATGCGCTGTACGACCTCGTCCTTCGTCATCGACGACGAATCGATCAGCACCGCATCATCGGCTGCCGCCAACGGCGACGCCTCGCGCGAGGAATCGTACTCGTCGCGGCGGATGATGTCGGCCAATACCGTCTCGTAGTCGGTCGAACCGACGCCGCGCTCCTCGTTCTGTGCCACGCGGCGGCGCGCACGCTCTTCGTTCGAGGCCGTCAGGAACACCTTCACCTCGGCATCGGGGAACACGCATGTGCCGATGTCGCGTCCCTCCACGACGTAGTCGCCCGAGCGCCCGATACGCTGCTGCTGTGCAACCAGCGCTTCGCGCACTGCGGGGATGGCCGAAGTCGGACTCACGGCGCGATCGATCTCTGCCGTGCGGATCGCGGCGGTGACATCGGTGCCGCCGATGCGCACGACCTTCGGCTGCGGATTGCCCGGCTCATGCTCGAATGTGATGTCGTAGGTACGGGCGATCTGCGTGACCGGCTCGGCATCGCCCGGGTCGAGCCCGTTTTGAACCGCCTGCCAGGCGACGGAGCGGTACATCGCCCCCGTATCAAGGCAGGAGAATCCGAGTTCTTGCGCCACGAGCTTCGACACGCTCGACTTACCGGCCCCCGAAGGGCCGTCTATGGCGATGATCATGCGCATAACCCCCTGATAACACGTAGGAAGTCCGGGAAGCTCACGTCGACGCAGCTGAAATCGTCGAGCTCGACCGGGTGCTTGCCGCACAGGCCCGCAAGGGCCCAGGTCATGGCCAGGCGATGGTCGCTGTGGGTTTCGAACTTCAATCCTTCGGGCAGCTCAAGACCGGGCTGCCCCTCAACGTAGAGGTCGTCGCCCTCGATCCAGGCGTCGACCCCCATGACCGACAGCCCCTCCACGATGGAGCTCAGTCGGTTCGATTCTTTAGCGCGCAGCTCGCTCACGTCGCGGAACACCGTAAGTCCCTGTGCATGGGCTGCCACGAATGCGAGCACGGGCACCTCGTCGACCAGGCTCGCTATCTTGTCAGCTGGAATCTCGCAGCCGCGCAGGCGCTCGGTATAGCACGCCGAGATGATGCCGTAGGGCTCTTTGCCCGCCTGGCCGGTGTGGCGCGTCGACACATTTGCGCCCATTTTCTCGAGCGTGATCAGATAACCCGTGCGCGCCGTGTTCAGGCTGACGCCCTCGATCTGGATAGAGCTGCCCGGCTTGCAGCACGCAGCGGCGATGAGGAAGGCTGCCGACGAGGGATCACCGGGAATGTTGACTTCAGCTGCCTTCATGGCCGCCGGGCCCGTGACGCTCGCCGTGCGCTCGCCCGCGGTCGTCTCGACGCCGTATTCGGGCAGCATGAGCTCGGTATGGTTGCGGGACACAGACGGCTCGTTGATGGTGGTAACGCCGTTCGCGCGGATGCCTGCAAGCAGGACGGCTGTTTTGAGCTGGGCTGACGCCATCGGCGAATCGTAGGTGATGGCACGCAGCTCCGGTGTGCCGTTCTCGGTGATGGGAAGCGTCTCGGCGCCGGGAGGATCGAAGCGCACGCCCATCTTCATGAGCGGCGCCGTGATGCGCCTCATGGGGCGCTTCGAGAGCGATTCGTCGCCTTCGATGCGCACCGTGATATCCCATGGCGCAAGTACGCCCATGAGCAGACGCGCCGTCGTGCCGGAGTTCGCGCAGTAGATGGGTCCGTCAGGCTGCATGGGGCCACGCTGCCCCCAGCCCTCGACGCCGCCCGCCAAACTGCCGTCCGGCTGCTTTTTCAGCGACACATGGGCGCCTAGCTTCTCCACCGCCTCGATTGAAGCGCGCACATCCTCGGAATCGAGCACGCCGATCAGACGCGACGTGCCCTCCGCCATGGCGGAGAACAGGATGGCGCGATGCGAGATGCTTTTGTCGCCCGGCACCTTGCATGAACCGTCAAGCGGACCCTCCAATGGCTCGATCATCGTATATTCGGCCATCGCTCGCTCCTTCCCGAGAATTCTTCGCCTGCATTCCCTACCCCCATTATGACAAAGGACGCTGCTCCTGTCACGGGA
>CAYOBD010000139.1:3026-6323 GCA_964402005.1 uncultured Eggerthellaceae bacterium | reverse complement strand
AACTGTCTCTCATGCTCTCCCTTATGATACATACCGCATTCAGGATCTGTTGTGCAAATATCACAGATTCTCTGCTCGCCTTCCATATAGTTCTCCGTCACTTGCTCCAAAGCGACCGTGGTGTTTTCAAAGTGCTCTACCTGCCTCTTGTAAGACTCCTCGCTTTCATAATTGGAATAGAGCGAAACGAAGATCAAAATGGCTGCGATGATGATCACATTGGCAACGATGATTACGGTCTTTTTCATGCCCTGGTCTTCCTCAAAAAGCCAACTCGTGATCTCCGGCGTTCAAGCACCTGAATCAAGAAACGATACAACTGCTAATTAATCATAATAACATGGAAATATATGACTATAGCAGGGTTGATTTACTTGAATTGCGTTGCTTTATAAGCCCCAATTTCAAACACCAGCTAATGGGTGCTTTGAATTCATTGCTCCGTTTTCCGCGTCGCCGCGCGCCTCTTCATGATGCGGACGTATTGGAGCGTCCAAAGCGTCAGCAGAATGCCGACCCCGGTGGCGAACAGATACATCCACATGGGACCGGCTACGTCCAGAATCGCACCGCCGAGCATGGGACCAGTCATTATCCCCAAGTCGACCCCAAACAGAAGCGTGTTGGTGGAAAGCCCGCTTTTCTCTTGCGGGATGTCATGCACGCTTTCCGCCTGCAAGCACGGCCACAGGCTCCCCTGCCCCAATGCAAACAGAATGCCGTCGACCACCACCATCGCCACGCTGTCGGTGAATGCGAACGTTAGCATCGACAGACCCATGATGAAGCACATGGCTGGGCACACTTTCGAGAAGCCGTAGCGGTCGTACAGCTTGCCGACGATAGGCCGCTCGCAGAACGACACGACAACATACACCACGAAGAACAGCGATGTCTCGGGCAAGTCGCGCAGTTGGCTGGCTGTGAGCGTGAGCGTATTCACGATGCCGAAGATCGTACCCTCCAAAAACCCCAGGAGGGCAAGCGGAAGCGAATCATAGTAGATATAGTTCCACAGACGCGCAATGCCCTTCGCGGGAGGCTGCGGGGATTCCAAGACGGTTTCTGCAGAGGTATCCAAGGGCGATGCCGGCTCATCGGACACCGCAGGCTCTTCCCCATCCCCTTCTTCCGAGAGCGGCACATTGGGAAACGTTATGCACAGGACCGTGGCGACTGCGAAAAACGCCCCGCTGAGCAGAAACGAGGTGTTGTAGCCCATGTTCAAACCGATGAATTGTGCGAGATTTGGCCCGATTGCAACAGCCAGCACATTGGCCATGCCGAGCCAGGCAACGGCCTGCCCGATAGAATTCTTGGGCACGACGCGCACACAGACCGAGACGACGATGACCGTCTTCACAACGATTCCCGAACCGTACAGCACGCGAGAAACCGCGAGCGCCGGCACGCTGCTGAACAGGACGAACAGCAACGCCGAAATCGCCAGCATCGCGCAGGACACCACAAGGACCTTCTTGGGGGCGGTCCGCGAGATGATATGTCCGCTCGCGATGCGCAGCGACAGCGAGACGGCCGAGCTCAGCCCCGCCAGGATACCAGCGACCGTCACCGTCGCGCCCAGCGCAAGAGCCGCATTCGATACGATGGGCTGAGCCGTTTGCATACCCATTTGCTGGCATAGCTCTATGATGCATAGCTTGATATACGCACTGTTGAGCATGCGATTGTACTGCGATGGGCTCATGCATTCTCCGCGGTATTCGGTCATTATTCGAGCTTCTCTATGTTAAACCATTGGCATAACCCTGAAGGGACAAAGCGAAGCCCGACTCTCCGCTGAGACTTTTGACGCTACTGCACCAGCGACGCAACGCTCACGGGGAAAGTGAAATACGTGTCCGGGTAAAGCTCGTCCGTCTCTCGCGTGATCAGAGCGATTGGTTGCTCGTAACCGTCGATCCGATCCCCGACAAAATTGTACGTGGTGTAGTAGCGGATCTCCTGGATGGCATCGGGAACGGCATCGGCAAGAAGGACAAACCCCGAAGCATCGGCCTCTGGCGTCGGTGCCGATAATGCCGATGTGCCAGCGAGCGCAGACGACGATGCATCAGCTGAAGTATCGGCCGAACTGCCAGCCCCTGATGCGCAAGCGGAAAGAGCCGCAAGCGAGAACGCTCCTCCCATCGCAGCAACGAAGCCCCTTCTCGATATCGCTCCCATAGCCCCTCTCCTTTCGGTTGCGGTTTGCGACCATATCAATTATACCCAGCGGTTTTGGAAGCTGCTTTGCATCACCAATGATTGGTGACGGGGCAAGAGCACTTGGTTGGTCTTGGATCTTCTGGCTCCCCGGGTAGGATTCGAACCTACAACCCTCCGGTTGACAGGGCAGGATTTGTAGCGAAAAGAAAGTGTGTCTACACTGTGAACAGGCGTTTTGCGCATCGTCCGTTGCGCAGATTGACCTAGTTTGACACACTTTCCGCTACCCGCGTGCACCGCGTGTGCACTTGGAATGAGCATTAGTATCAAACGTCCTCACACCCAAGCGCTTCTTGATACCAACGTTACCGCTGGCAAACCGGATAGCCCCTCGGCAGCAACCGCGTTGCCGAGGGCTATCGATAGGCCTGTATTAGCCGTCCTAAGCCGTTTTCTTACAGATTCTCTATGGCATCGTTCAGCCGATCAACCAGATAAGAATCAAAGCTAGGGTATTCGACGCTAGGGTCCTCGTCGATAGACCAGGACACAACCTCGCCCGTATTCACGTCAATGCAGTACAGCCATTCATCGCAATTCTCAACAACGAGGAGATTGTTGGGAAGGCCATCTTCGCGATACTCGAGGGTCTCCTCCAAAAAGGAGATGCTCCCATCAAAGCCGATTCCAAGAATCTCGAAGCCGATCCCACCGTGGCTATAAGCCTTGAGGTACTCGAGGAACTGCTCAGGGACAGAAAACCCCAGCTTTTCCTCCACTTCGGCAAGCATCTCCTGATTCGGAGCAACTTTGGTAAAAGAGCCTTTGTCTTCGAAACGGGTAATCAAGTCATTGATTTGGCTGTTCATTGCTTTCCCCCTTTAAGGTGTTGTTGGGCGCGCCACTTCCAATAGGCGCTCCGGAAGTTGTTATATTGCTTCACTAGGTCAGGGCTGTTCCTGAAGCTGTTGCCCCTGCCCACGAGCCCATGCAAGGTCCGCAGAAGCTATCGGTCGTCAAGAGGCTCGACTACAGATCCAAACTGTCGGGATCGAGCAGAAATTGCTTGACACCCATGGTGACGATGCCGTTGTCGTCGCGCGATACCTTCTGGCTGCCTCCAACCAC
>CAYOBD010000139.1:0-2991 GCA_964402005.1 uncultured Eggerthellaceae bacterium | reverse complement strand
GAGCGGGCGCTCTTCTTTCGCACGTTTCTCTTCGTCGGGCAGCATGAAGGCGCTTTGAACGTAGTAGCGCCTACTGCCCTCGTTGGCAACGAAGTCGATTTCGACTTGCTTGCGGTCGTCCCCCTCGCGGATCTCCACGACACCAACGTCCACAGAATAACCGCGCGCAACGAGCTCGTTGTAAACGACGTTCTCCATGATGTGGGTAGGCTCCTGTTGACGGAAGTTCAACCGCGCGTTCCTCAGCCCCACACCCTCGAAGTAGTACTTCAGGGGACCGCCGATGTATTTACGCCCCTTCACGTTGTAGCGCTTCGCCTCCCCGATCAGGAAAGCGTCCTCGAAGTAGCCAAGGTACTTCCTGATAGTGGGGGCAGACAGAGCAGCCCCCCTTACGGTCTTGAAAGTCCTCTCGAGCTTGTCCGGGTTAGTGAGCGAACCGGTTGCAGACGCGATGACGTCCACGAGCTCTCCCAGCTCGCCAACGTTCCTCACATTGTGCCGGTCGACGACATCACGCAGATACACCTCCTCAAACAGCCCTTGGAGGTACAAAGTTTTCTCCCGGTCGCTGCCGAGCGTCGCAGCATACGGCATGCCTCCGTAGGTCATGTAGTCGTCCCAATCGTCGTCCCAGTCGCGACCCATCGCCGAATGGTATTCGGAGAACGACAGCGGATGCAGACGCACTTGGTCGCCCCGGCCCCGGAACTCGGTGATGATGTCGCTCGAGAGGAACTTCGAGTTGCTGCCCGTGACATAGACGTCCAGGTTCGGGATGTGGAGAAAGCCCAGGAGCACGTCCTCGAACTCGGACATGAGCTGGACCTCGTCGATCATCACGTAGTGCTGGCCTTCTCCCACCCTCTCTCGGACGTACGCATCGCAAGCGTCCGGGTCGCGCAGCGCCTTGTTCTTGCGGTCATCCAGCTGGATGTCGATGATATGCTCGCAGGGAACACCGCTATCGAGCAGATGCTCCATGAACAGCTCAAAGAGCAGGTACGACTTGCCGCACCTGCGCACGCCGGTGACAACCTTCACCATGCCGTTGTGCTTGCGCGCAATCAGCTTGTCAAGATAAAGATCCCGACTTATTCTCATGCGTCCCCCTATTTACGGAATATTCCGTTACGGCAAATTTCGAAAATATTATACGGCTTCCAAGACGCATCTGCTATCTTGACTAGCATTTCGTATATGACTGGCATAACGTTCATCGCGAGATTGTCGATTACTTTTTATTGCTGATCTTTCACTGCATATGCGTACGGGTACACCGCATGCACCTCATATGCACTTAATCGCGATTATGAAGAACTGGAAAGCAAACAGGCCAACCCTTTTAAGATGGTTGGCCTGCGAGAATGTCTGGCTCCCCGGGTAGGATTCGAACCTACAACCCTCCGGGGATTATCAAGGGGTCAGCACCTTCCCCTCATTTCCAATGATTTCCCAGGTCAAGGGGAATTTCTCTCATTCATTTCCAAGCATTTCCAACGATTGTTTCAGCATCATTCTTGCCTGTTTTCTTGCCTAGATAACCCCTATCAACCATGCGCACAAAGCCTTTAGCAAAGGAGCTAACTATGACCATCGCCAACGCAAACCAGCTCATCGAGAACCACGAAATTGCATTCCTGCGCGCAGATATCTGCCTGGGATCGCCCGAGTCCTACAGCCTGGACGAGAAGCGCCAAATCTGTGAGGACATGGCGGCAAGCACAGCCGAGATTGACGCGGCGATGCGCGCCGACTTCGAAAGCCTCCCAGACTTCGCGAAGAAGAAGCTCCTCGATATGCTGGGCGCCCCTGGCACCCCGGAACGCGAGTGGTGGGAAGATATATTGCTCCCGATTGACGAGCTGCCTGACGCACCGCCTGAAGAGTAGGCACGAACCAGAACCACAACGCAATCCGGGTCCGCTACTGAACGGGCCCGGATCATTTATGGGGCATATCAGCATGGGCAGATAGTCAGCTCTATCATGTCGATCTGGTCGCAGTCGTTGCCCGCGCCGTCATCGTCGTCGTCCGTCTCCCATTTGCCCCAGGCAGCGTTCGGGCCCATCCAGTGGACGCGATAATAGGCCGCGTAGTAGCCGGTGGAGCTTGGATCGGGAGTCAGGTAGTAAACCGTCAGCCCGATCAGCTTGCCGCCCACGATGTTCTTCACATACCAGCCGCCGCCCAGACTGTCCTTGTCGATCTCCACGTCGACGATGCCCACGCCCGGGATGCCTGCGAACGTATCACCGCAGCCGTCGGTGCAGTAGAGCCCCTCCATCCAGTCGAGCCACACCTTCTCATCGTCGATCATAACTGCGGCGCGATAGCGCGGCATCGGCAGGTTTCCAATAGAGCCGCTAGAAGGCGCAGAAGGAGAAACCTCGCCGCCGTCCGCGCCTCCGAGGTAATGCAAGATGCCATCCCATGCCTCGTAGTACCCGTGAACGCTCGACTCCCAGCCTGTCTGGTCGCCGGGCTCCCCGTCGATGTCGCCGGTCTCGGCGATCGAGAACTCGCCAAGCACGTCGGCCGACGCGTCGTTCTGCAGGCACATCGCCGTGTGGGCGCTCTCGTCCAGGTATACGTCGCCCCTGCAAGCCATGAACGACATCGGCTCCCACGAGAACAGCCCCGTCCCGCAGAACAGCGACCTCATGTCGTAGGTCGTGTGGTAGCGCGTGATGGCGCCCTCGTATGGCGTGCCCATGAGCGCGTACTCCCACGCCTCGCACACTGCCGACGAGCAGTCTCGATCGCCCTTCTTCACGCGGATCGTCCCCGCATCGGTCGCCACGTCGCAATAACCCGAGGTGCCGTAGCGCCCCGGCTGCGAGTAGCCGTGCTCCGGGCAGGTGCAGAGGTGCTCCATGATCTGCGCTGCCACGTTGGCCCTGCTGATAGTCATAATATTCCCCCTTAAGAAAAGGGCGCCGCACGCAGCGACGCCCAAGCCGATTGCCCGAATGCGTTTAAGCCGCGTCT
>CAYOBD010000138.1:0-6337 GCA_964402005.1 uncultured Eggerthellaceae bacterium | reverse complement strand
ATGGCGCGCAGCTGGCTGTTGCGCTGCAGCGTCTCGCGCGAGATGTTGAGCGTCAAATCGGCCGAATCCACCACGCCGCGCACGAAGCCGTAATAGTCGGGCAGCAGATCGGCGCATTTATCCATAATCAGCACGCCCGACGAATAGAGAGCAAGGCCCTTTTCGTAGTCACGGCTATAGTAGTCGTACGGCGCACGACCGGGGATGAACATCAACGCATCGTACGACAGCGCGCCTTCGGCATGCACGGTGATGGTGCGCTGCGGGTCCTCGAAATCGTGGAAATCGGACTTGTAGAACGACGCATAATCCTCGTCGGTTACCTCAGAAGAGCGGCGCTTCCAGATGGGGATCATCGAGTTGATGGTCTCGACCTCGGTGTAGTCCTCGTATTGCGTAACGTAATCGTCGCCCGCGTCCTCCGGCTTGGGCAAGGGGCGCGTCTTGGAGACTTCCATTCGAATGGGATAGCGCACGTAGTTGCTGTAGCGCGTAATCAGATCGCGCAGGCCCCATTCGGAAAGGAACTGGTCATAGTCATCCTCGTCGGTGTTGTCCTTGAGCGTGAGCGTGATCTGCGTGCCATGCTCGCCCACCGCTGCAGCTTCCTCGTCGGTCGCCGTGCGAATAGTATAGCCCCGCACGCCATCGGACTCCCAGACGTTGGTCTCGTCGTCGCCGAATGCGCGCGAGACGACGGACACATTCTTGGATACCATGAACGAGCTGTAGAATCCGACGCCGAATTGACCGATGATGTCAGCGGCATCCGTACCCTCGAAGTCGTTCTCGTCCTTGAACTCCTGGCTGCCGGAATGCGCGATGGTGCCCAGGTTCTTCTCCAGCTCGTCGGCCGTCATGCCGATGCCCGTATCGGACACGGTTATGGTGCGGGCATCCTTGTCAAAGGAGACGAAAATCTCGAGATCATCTTTCGAGAGCTGCACTGCGCTGTCCGTCAAGCTGCGAAAATACAGCTTGTCGACCGCATCGGACGCGTTGGAGATCAGCTCGCGCAGGAAGATCTCGCGGTTAGTGTAAATGGAGTTGATAATGAGGTCCAGAAGCTTCTGGCTTTCGGTTTTGAACTTGCGCATCGTTTTATCGCTTCCTTTCATGTGCTCTTTCACATTGAACGGGGACCGCATTAGCAGTCCCCGCCGTCGAGTGCTAATTGGATTGTAGTACGTGCGCCCGCAAGGTCAAGCCATGCGACACGCTGCCACTCAATCGTTACCTTGGCGAGGCGCGGGAGCGGGATGGTGCGAGACGGGAACGCGACCCTACTCCAATGCAGAGGCGCACGCGCGCAGCTGCTCGATGATGCCTATATGCTGCGGACATGCATTCTCGCAGCGTCCGCATGCCACGCAGGCGCTCGCCGGATTTCCCTTGCCTATTGCTTTTCTGTAAGCACTGCGGGCCTCATCCATCTGACCGCCAACCAACTGTAGGTTCATCGCGGCGAACACATCGGGTATGGGAATCTGCTGCGGGCAGCCCTCCACGCAATAGCGGCATGCCGTACAGGGGATGTCGCGCGCGTTGCCAAGGATTTCACGAGCGCGGCGAATCACCTCCATTTCGGCGGCATCCAGCGGGCGGAAGTCGCGCATATAGGATATGTTGTCCGTCACCTGCTCAATATTCGACATACCCGAGAGCACGGTCAGAATGCAGTCAAGGCCTGCGGCGAAGCGGATGCCCCACGATGCATAAGAGGCCCCTGGCGCAGCAGCGTCCATGAGCGCCCTGATCTCAGGAGCGGGTTTTGCAAGCGCACCGCCCTTCACAGGCTCCATTACCACGATGGGCTTTCCATGGGCGCGCGCCACTTCGTAGTTCGCGCGCGACGTGATGCGCGGATTCTCCCAGTCGGCATAGTTGATCTGCAGCTGCACGAAATCGACGTCGGGGTGTTCGGTCAGGATGCTATCGAGCAATTCGGGACCGGCATGAAACGAGAAGCCGAACTTGCGCACCTTACCATGACGCTTCAAATCGCGCACGTAATCCCAAAGCCCCAAACGCTCGTAGCCCTTATGATTGGCGGCCATCACGCTGTGCAGCAGGTAATAATCGATGTAGTCCACACCCAGATTGCGCATGCTCGTATCAAATTGCTTGCGCGCCATTTTGGCCGTTGGTGCAACGATGGTATTCACCTTCGTGGCGATGGTGAAACTGTCGCGCGGATAGCGCTTCACAAGCGCCTTGCGCGTTGCGGCCTCTGAGCCTGGGTATACGCGCGCAGTGTCGAAGTAGGTGAATCCCGCATCCATGAATAAATCAACCATCCGCGCTACTTGATCGATGTCGATGCGTCCGAGTTTTCGCGGCAAGCGCATCAGCCCGAATCCAAGCTTGCCTGCGTGGATTGCGGAATCTGATTGCGCCGTTGCTTCACCGTTCATGAAAAAACTCCTAATTTTGGTCGGAGATAACAATCGCCGCCCATTGTAGCGCAGACGCTGTTGGACAACGTCCGCTGCGGCGTCTATCGCTTCCTACGTCATCAATTACAGTGTGGAAAACTGTTCCAGGAACAGTTTTCCACTTGCTCTCCCATGCTGGCTTGGCCATGACCTTTGGTATAAAAGACCACTGCGACTTCGACAGCTTCCGATGTCATCCATTTTGGATGCATTTTGCATGCTATACTAACCTCGATCGAAACCAGCTGAAAGGAGGCCGGCATGCCGGCATTGCAGGTGAAAGATTGCCCCGCCGATGTATACGAGAAGCTGCGCAAATGCGCCGAAGAGGAAAACCGCAGCATATCCCAGCAGACGCTTACGATTATCGAGGATTTCCTCGCCCTGCGCGAGCGCGAGCGCGCAGCCGCCGCAACAGGAATAACAGCGCCAACGGCAAATGGCGAGCCACGCATCCGCGTGAAAGTCCGTCCGATATACGGGCCTGAAGCAAATGACGACATCGACTACGCAGCACGCTGGCGCGAAAAAATGGAGCGAATCAGAGCTCTCCCCCCGATACCGCATATTGAGGGCATGCCCAGCGCAGCCGAGATGATTCGGCAGATTCGAGACGAGGAGGCACGATGATCGTCCTTGATGCAAGCGCTGCAGTTGAGATAGTCCGGAACACAAAAATGGGCTGGGCTCTGCAAGAACTCGCCCTCACAAACGAAAAGAAGATAACCTGCGAGCTCATGCGTGCGGAAGCAGCGAGCGTCTTCAGGAAGTTCGTGCGCATGAAAGCCGTCGATGCAGACGCAGCCGACCGGCTCCTTGCCGAGACAACGGCCCTGCCAGATGAGTATTACCCGCTCGACGATCTTCAATCAGAAGCTCTGCGGGAAAGCATCCGACTGGATCATTCCATCTACGACATGTTCTACTTCGTACTGGCACGCCGCACCGGCGCCACGTTATTCACAACCGATCGCAAGCTGCAGGACCTCTGTCGCGAACACGGCGTTGAATGCGTTGCGAATTTCGAATTCTGACGGAGCGATCAACAGAGTGGGCCGGCAATGAGTCAATCACTCGAGGGTAATTGGCTCATTGCCGGCTCGCTCCCCTCTGCGGATCGACGGCTCGCTCCACTGCTTACTCAACCGTGCCGTAGACCTGGCCCCAGGCATGACCGCCAATCGACGAGTTCAACTGGGTACACAGGCGCTTGCGCGAATAGTTGCCAGGCGGCAGCAGGTTCACGAGCTCCAGCAGCTCATCGGGCAAATCGGCGGACTCCGCAGCTATCACCGCATCCAAACGGCGCACGCTATATTCGTCGGGCTTGTCTTCGAAAAGCTCATCCACAACCGCTTGCAGAGCGCCGAAATGAGGGCTGGGCGTACGGTTGTCGAATAAAGCCTCGGATGTCTCGATATCCCCATCCGCATATTCGGCAATGCCGCCGGATTCACCTGCACTGCGCGACGCAGCTGCTTGCTCGAGCAGGTCGATGCCTAGAATGGAGTTGCGGCGGGCGCGTTCGTCACTCTGCATCGAAATAGCCCCTCACGTCCAAACCGGAAACCGTAGCGCACAGTGCACCTGCATAGGCGGGCGTTGCCGCGCCCGTTGCACGTAGGAATTGGACGCCGGCACCATAGAGCGCCACAGCCGCCTGCTCTACGGCATCAGCACAGTAATAGGGATTCTCCTCCGTGGGACCCCCCTGCTTGGGAGCACGCTCGCGCACTCGCAGCTGGACGAGTACGGGCAGACCGAACGCCACCGCCTGGCGCGCATATTTCACTGCGGCGTCCACAGATTCTGCCGTCTCGAAGCCGATTACGGCCGCACCCAGATCCGCCATCACCGCGAGCGCATCTGCCAACGGCGTGTTTCCGTGCCCGTCGTCCAACATGCCGCCGACAACGCATACCGAAGCGAACACGGGAAGACCGCTGGCCTGCGCAACGCCCATGAGCGCACATTTCAAGTCAGCTAGGCGGGTGAAACCGTTCAGGAAAATCGCATCGAGCGACTGATCCGCAAGGGCGCGCGCCGCTTGCGCATATTGCGCACGATTCTCGTTAAGCGATGATTTCGACGAAGGATCGAGCGGTAATCCGCATGGTCCGATTTCAGCCAAGATGTGCTGCGGCTTCCGCTCGCGCACAGCTGCAACCGCCGCAGCGGCAATGTGGGGCGCCTCATCGCGCATGCGCACATGGGCAAGGCGCGCCGGCGTGATGCCCGCCGTTGGCGCAACCAGGCATTGCGCGCCCGTCATAGCCACCGAGCGCACGGCATCCTCGATCGTCTCTGGCTCCATTGTCAACAGATATGGCATATCACGCGGTATGTCGAACCCGCGCTGTTCTAGCACCGCCTCGACCGGCCCCGCCAACACGAGCATATCCTTGAAAAACCGCATCTGAATATCGGGCATGATGCGCTCCCATCTCTGATTTCCATTGCGCCCTATCTTACCGCAGCATGGGTGCATCAGCGAGGTTGGACCCCGCGCCGCGCGCGCACTGCGATGTTGCCTTACTTCGACTCTCGGCCAGGCAGATACCCGTAACGGTCACGCAGCCAGAACACGAATAAAGCCGAGATCGCAACAGCGGTGACCTCGGCGAGGATGCCGGAATACCATATCGCATCAGCCCCGAAAAGCGCCGGCAGCAGCAGAACGAAACCGATTTCGAACACGAATGTGCGCAGAAACGATATGAGAGCGCTTACCACGCCGTTGTTCAACGCCGTGAAGAGCGCTGGGCCATACATGCCGAAGCCCATAATCAGGAACATGAATGAGTAGATACCGAGCGCATGCTCGGTCAATGCGCACAGCTCAGCATCGTAACCGACGAATGCATCTGCAATCGGCGCGAGCGCCTCGCGCGTGATCGCGAACATGGCTATGCCAAGCAAGCCGAGAATCCCCAGGCTTTTCTTGAGCAGGCTCTGCATTTCGGCATGGTTCTGCGCCCCGTATTGGTAGCTCATAAGCGGTGAACTGCCCATCGCATAGCCCATGAACACGCCTGAGAAAAGGAACAGCACGTACATCGTCACGCCGTATGCGTCTACGCCGTTGCTGCCCATGAGCCACAGCAGCTGCACGTTATACACGATGGACACAACCGACATCGAGATGTTCGACACCATCTCCGACAAGCCGTTTCCCGCACCTTTGCCGAGCGCGCGCCAGTCGATCGTCGTGCGCCCGAGCCGCAACGGGCTCGTGTTCGGCCGCGCAAAATATACGAGCGGAATAACCGAGCCGACCGCCATGCCGGCAATGGTTGCCCACGCAGCACCTTCGACGCCCAGACCGAGCACGCCGATGAGCAGCGCATCCAATGTGATGTTGGTAAGACCAGCGGCCACCGTCGTCCAGAATCCCAGACGCGGTTTTCCCGCAGTCATGACCAAACTCTGGAAGACATATTGCAAGATGTCGAACACCATTCCGATGATCAGGATGGTTCCGTACGTGATGCTCAGCTCGAGCAATTCCCCACCTGCGCCGAGTGCGACGAGGACCGGCCGTAGCAAGAGCAACCCGACAACCGTCAGGATCACGCCCAGGCCGATAGAGACATAGACGAACATCGAAAACTGCCGGTTCGCACGATCTTCTTCACCCTCACCGCGCGTTTTGGCAACAAGCGCACCACCGCCGACGCCCATCATATAGCCTACTGTACCCAGCAGCATGACCACCGGAAAGGTGAAATTCACAGCAGCAAGCGCTTCCGATCCGGCGCACCACGACACGAATACGCCGTCTACCATGACGTACAGCGACATGAATACCATCATGCCGATCGACGGCAGTGTATAGCGCACAAGAGCGCCCATCTTCATATACGGGCTTTCAGACGAAGAAGTTGAGAAAAGAGTAGCAGAAG
>CAYOBD010000137.1:0-6386 GCA_964402005.1 uncultured Eggerthellaceae bacterium | reverse complement strand
AAGCCCGCAAGCGCATCGCTCACGTGGCGCTGCGTGACGTTATCCAGGGCTGATGTGGCCTCGTCGAGCATCAGAACGCGCGGTTTGCCGCATACGGCGCGTGCAATCAGGATGCGCTGGCGCTGCCCGCCTGAGATGCCGCCCGAACCTTCGCTGATGAGCGTCTGCATGCCCATGGGCATCTTACGGATGTCCTCGGCGATGCCGGCCAATTCGGCGGCTTCCCATGCGTCGTCGATTGTGGCGTGCGGGTTCATGATGGTGATGTTGCCGAACATATCGCCTGCGAACAGGTCGCCGTTCTGCATGACCACGCCGATGTTGCGACGCACCGAGCGCGGATCGACCGATGTAAGGTCCTGGCCGTCGTAGAAGATCGCCCCGGAGCACGGTTCCTCGAAGCCCAGCAGGCAGCGCAGAAGGGTGGATTTGCCGCATCCCGTGGTGCCTACGATGGCCACGTATTCGCCAGGTTCTATCTTCAGCGAAACGCCGTTGAGCACGAGCGGTAGGTTCGGCGCATAGTGGAACGACAGGTTCGACACCTCGATTGCGCCGTCAAGCGAGGCGACCTGCTTGCGATTGGACAGGGTTTCGGGTACGGCCTTCATGATCGGCTCGACCATCTCGAGCAGCGGGCGCATGCGTGCGAGCATCGGTATGGCCGTGGCAAGTGCGGTGATGGCGCCCGAAACCATGCCGAACGCGTAGTTGAATGCCATGTAATCGGCTGCCGTCACGCCTGTGGTCGCAGCCACGCCGTAAAAGGCGATGGTGCCTGCCGTGGCGATGAGCGGGATGAGCGCAGGGGCTGCGAGCAGCAGCGCTGGCCGGCCGTAGAGCGCCTTCGACATCTCCGCATACCGGCGCGCCCAGAACGAAAATGCCCGTTTCTCGGCGCCTGCGAGCTTGAGTTTCGGCACGCCGCGCAACAGCGCTGGTACCACGCCCGAAAGCTTTGTCTTCTGCTGCATCTGCATGCGGTTGTAGCGCATCGTGCCGGCAAGCGATAAAAGGACAATCGCCAGCTGCACGAGCGCAACCGCAAGTGCGGGCAGGGCGAGCGCCGGTGCGAACCCGAAGATCTGCACCAGATACAGAAGAGAGAATACGCAGGTCAAGCCCACGTCAAGGACGCTCTTGGAGAAAACTTCGACGAACAGCGACACGCTCGAGATGCGATGGGCCAGATCGCCCGGCGCATATTGCCTGAAGAACGATGCGGGCAGCAGCATGGTGCGCGCGTATGTGGCCGCCTCCATCTGCACCTGCAGCTTCGTCATCAGACGCGCGTTCACGACCGTACTCGTGACCTTGATGAGAGCCTGCGCGCAGATGATGCCGAACAGCAGCATGCCGATGGGCATGATGAGCGACATCAGGCCCGAGGGGATGACCGCGTCGAACAGCAGCCGATAGGCGACGGTGGGCAGCATTCCGAGCAGCGTGACGAACAGCGTCGCAACCAGCATGAGGATGTAGTCGGACGCCTCCAGGGATTTTCGGATGAAATCGAGCACGTCGCGAATGGACAGCTCGCGTGCGGGCAGGGGACGGTAGAAGCACAGGGCTTCTGGCTCGAGGTTCTGGGCCGTGCGCTTATTCACCTTCACCTTCTGCTTGGTGACGGGGTCGACGTAGCCGTACCCGCGCACACGCAGCGGGATGATGGCCACGGTGCCGCCATCCTTGAGCCGGCCAACATAAGCGCCGGTAGCGTTGCGCCACCAGGCACCTTCCAGGCGGACGGGGCGCTTCATGACGCCGGTCGGGCGCAGCGCGCACTCGATACGCTCCGTCGGATCGGCGATGTCATCGGGGACTTCGGCCGGGGTTTGCCCGTAGAACGCAAGGACGGCGCTGATTGCATCGTCTGCCGCCGCCGCATCATCGAGCGTGAAACGCGGCGCGCGACCTGCGCCTACCACAGATGCTGCCAAGCGTGCGTAGGCGTCGCCGAGCTCCTGCTCGTCCAAGCGCCGCCGCTCATCGATCTGTTCCGCGAACCAGCCCATTAGCTCCCTTGCCCTAATTGTTCCGCACGAGCTCGGCGTAGGCGCCGTCAAGCTCGATCAGCTCGTCATGTGTGCCGCGCTCGACCACTTGACCCTCGCGCAGCACGATGATTTCGTCGCAATCCCGTATCGTCGACAGGCGGTGAGCTACCACGATGCAGGTGATTCCGCGGTCGCGCACGGCACGTATGACGTTGGCTTCGGTCTTCGCGTCGAGCGCGCTTGTGGCTTCGTCGAGGATCAGGATGCTGGGGTCGGACGCGAGCGCCCGTGCGATTTCGAGGCGTTGGAGCTGCCCGCCGGAGAAGTTGCGTCCGCGCGGGGCGATGACCTCGTTGTATCCCGCTTCGCGTGCGACGATGGCATCATGGATGTCAGCATCGCGCGCTGCAAGGACGACCTCGTAGTCTTGGATCGAGCGGTCCCAGAGTCGGATGTTCGCATCGACTGTATCCGGGAACGTTACGACGTCCTGGTCGACAACGGACAGCGATCCGCGCAAGCGGTCGGGGTCTATCGCGCGCCGCGGGATGCCATCAAAGCGGATCTGACCCTCCCAAGGCTCGTACAAGCCGCTCACGAGTTTGGCGATGGTAGATTTGCCCGACCCCGACGATCCGACGAGCGCCACCCATGCACCTGGTTCGAGCGTGAGCGAGAAATCCTTGATGAGAGGCGGTTCGAGCGGCGAATAGCCGAACGATACATGGTCGATCTCCACTGCGCCCGAAAGCTTGGCTGCTGAGGATGGTGTGGGCGCAGGTGAATCCGCCGGGGATGGTGCTGGCGATGGCGGAAGGGATGCCGCCTGGGATGACGATAGGTTCGACTCGCTGTCGCCCGACTCGCCTTCCTCGCACGAATCAGCGGGATACTCCAGCACATCCTGTACGCGTTCCATCGACGTGCGCATCTCCAGGACCTGCTGACCCAGCCCGATTATCGAATCGACCGGCCCCATGAAGCTCGCGAGCAATCCCTGGAATGCGAGCAGCATGCCGGCGGTGAATTCGCCGTTCATGATCAAATACGTTCCCAGCAGCAGGACCGCGATGTTGGCAACTTGCGCAAGGAACTGGGGTACCGCGCCGAAGTACAGATCGATTTTGTTGAAGCGCGTGGCCGCGTCGTTCACAAGAGCCTGATAGCCCGACCAGCGTTCAAAATAACCCTCTTCGGCACCTGAAGCCTTGATGGTTTCGATGGACTCGATGCCCGCCATGGTGCTTGAGTAGAGAAGGCTGCGGTCGCGCATCTGCTGGCGTGTCACGTTCACGCGGGCGCGGGATGCCCAGCGTGCAACGAGCACGTTGATGGCAACCGTGGCCACGCCGACCAGCGTTAGCTTCCAGCTGTAGCTCAGCATGACGGCAAGATACAGAACAAGCAGCACAACGTTGAAGATCGCCGGTGCCAGCTGCTCAACCAATGTGGCGGCTACGGTCTCGTTGGCCTCCTGGCGTTGCTGCAAATCGCCCACCGTGCGCTGCTCGTAGAAGCCGACGGGCAAATGCAGCAGATGCCACATGAATTGCGATGCGCCCACGACAGCGAATTTGCCGCGGATGCGGTTGAGGTAGACGGCTTTCGCGATGTTCACGGCGCACTGCACGATCACGAGGCCGGCGAGAAGCGCAAGCAACGGTGCGAGCCAGGTGGGGCATTCGCCCGTCAGCACGTAGTCCATAAACGTCGACGAGACGGTCGTGGCCATGATGGCTGCAAGCGAGATGATGAACGTCGCCAGGGCGACGAATACGATTGGTGCCTTCATGCCCTGTAAACGCTCGCGTGCGAACTGCCATGTAGAAGGCCGCTTGCCGCCTCGCTCGAACGTGTCGGAAGGGGAAAACTCCAGCGTCGTGCCGCCGTACGAGCGCTCGAATGCATCCAAAGTCACCTTCACTGCGCCCTTGCCGGGGTCGTTCAGCAACGCATGGTTGCCCGAAAAGCCGCGCAGCACCACGTAGTTCTTGCGGTTCCAAGAGATGATGCATGGGAACGAGCCCTCACTGCGCAGCTGCTGCACGGTGCATTCGCGCGAGGTCGCCTCCAAACCGTAGGAGCCTGCCGCCTTCAGGATGTTTTCGGTCTTCGAGCCGTCGCGGCTTACACCGCACGAGATACGCGCCTCTTCGAGCGGTATCCAGCGGCCGTAGTGTGCCAAGATCATGGCAAGGCAGGCGGCACCGCATTCGGTGGCCTCCATCTGCATGATGACGGGCACGTTGCGCGCGAGGCTGTGCGGCATGCGCCCCTCCTACTTCTTCCCAAGCACGATGGTGATGGGGTTCGTTTCGGATGTGATGATGCTAACCGGTACGAGGTATGCCGCGCCCATCGAAGTGCCGATCGTGTAGTCTGTGGTGCTCAGTTCACTGCCTGGCTCTATAGTTACCAGGTAATTCCAATCTTTGAGGTCGATCGAGTCCACGTAGAAGTCGCTGCCGAGGAAGCTTATGACTTCGGAGGCCGACATGGGTGTATCGCTCAACTCGGCGTGTTTCGCTTCGACGCCGTCGATGCTCGCGCGCATGTCCGTCTTGTCTATACGGTTCGCTGTTGTCTCGTCGACCCAGCATATGACATAGGCTTTATTGTCGTTTGGGCTCAGAAATGCGACGCCGGTCGTGTTCACGGTAACGGGCACGACGGCAATGAGCGCCCAAACGAGCACGCCGCCTACGAGCAGCAGTGCCGCGATGATCACGGCCCATGCACTCGGGTTCGTCACTTTTATGTAATGATCGAGCTCGTCCGCGCTCGCTATGCGGCCCGCCGATGAGCGCTCGAAACCCTCCTTGGCGCCCGTATCCGCACTCGCGTCGGCCATCCGCACTCCCTTCCGATGCATTCTATGATGTTTCACCCATGATAACCCTAGCGCACGTTGCAGGGGGACGGATGCAACAACTGCCCATTTGCAATTCTTATGCCCTTTGACGCACTCTCGGGTGCTGGGTACACTGCGAAACGATGCAAATTTCCGATTAGATAGGAATGGCATGGCCGAAAAGGGAACTTTCTACGGCGTGAGCGTGGGGCCGGGCGATCCGGAGCTGCTCACGCTGAAGGCTGCACGGGTGCTGGAGGAAGCCGACGTCATCGCATCGCCGAACATCGGCGGGGGATTGCAGACGGCAAAGCGCATCATCGAGCGCTTCATCGGCGACAGGGAGGTGCTCGACTGCTCCACTCCCATGACGCGCGATGCGGAGGAGTCGGCGCGCGCCTACGACGCTATCGCCGACAAGCTCGGCGCATTGCTCGATGAGGGCAAGGATATCGCCTTCATTGCGCTAGGTGATGCGGGTGTGTACTCCACGTACTTCTATATCCATACGCGCATGGAGGCGCGCGGTTACCGCTGCGAGATCATTCCCGGCGTCACATCGTTTTGCGCCGCAGCGGCGCGTTTGAACGTGCCGGTATGCGAGGGCAGCGAGCAGGTGATGATCGTGCCGGTCGCTGCAGGTGACGCTGCGGCGGCGCTCGATGTGCCCGGCGTGAAGGTGTTCATGAAATCCGGCCGCGAGCTGCTGGCGCTGCGCGATCTGCTGCGCGAGCGCGGCCTTTCGCATAACGCCATGATGGTCGAGAACTGCGGCCTGCCCACCGAGCGCGTGCTCCGTGATTTTGATGGACTCGAGGACAACCGTAACACCATGGCCATCGTGCTGGTGCGGGTGTGATGGGTCGGGCATCGGCGTCAGAAGCAAATGAGGCACTGATGTTCTCCTTGCTCCTAGTTACGACGATGGCGATTGCGCCGCCCGATGCACCGCCCATTCGATTGCAAGAAAGGATCCTTCCATGATCGATCTTGAAACCATCAACGACCGCATCGCGCCGCTTGATCTGGCCGCGTGCCAGCGGGCGCGCGAGAAGTGGAACGGCGTGGCCAAGCCCGTAGGTTCGCTCGGCATGCTCGAGGACGCAATCGTGCAGATTGCGGGTCTGACAGGCGATGAGGATGTACGCTTGGAAAAGCGCGCGGTCGTGGTCATGTGCGCGGATAACGGCGTGGTGGCCGAGGGCGTGTCGCAATCCGGCTCGGAGGTCACGCTGGCCGTGGCGGACAACATCGCGCGCGGCGAATCGTCCGTGTGCTCGATGGCGCGTCCGCATCATATCGATGCCTTTGCGGTCGACATGGGCATGGCTACCGCGAGCGGCAATCCGCGGGTGATCGACCGCGCCATCGCGCGGGGAACGGGCAACATCGCTATCGGTCCCGCGATGACGCGCGAGCAGGCCGCTGCTGCGGTGCAATGGGGCATCGATTTGGTGGCCGTTCTGTAGGGGCGCGGGTACGACATCATCGCGTCAGGGGAGATGGGCATCGGAATCACCACCACATCGAGTGCGCTT
>CAYOBD010000136.1:0-6392 GCA_964402005.1 uncultured Eggerthellaceae bacterium | reverse complement strand
GTGCAAAAGACATAAGGCGGACAAAAGATCCTGTGAGTGCCGGGATAACTCAGGCATCGCCATGGGTGCGATTTCGGTCGTCGTTGCCGTGTTCGCCGGCGTGCTGCTGTTCTCTCCGGGCAACATGCCCTTCGTCGCAACGCCAGATAACTACTTTGCTGCGGACGGCACGCTTACGGCTGGTGCTGAGCTGCATGCCATGAACCAACTGCTTGAGCATTGGGCCATGGCCATCCATCCGCCGCTCCTGTTCGTGGGCTATGCGGGGCTCACTGTTCCGTTCGCCTATGCGATAGCCGCGCTCGTGCTGCGTGATTTCTCCAAGGCATGGGTCGAAAGGGCGACGCGCTTCGTGCTGATCAGTTGGGTGTTCCTGGGAGCCGGCATCGGTTTGGGCGCTGTGTGGGCCTATGTGGTGCTCGGCTGGGGCGGCTATTGGGGCTGGGATCCAGTGGAGAATGCGAGCTTGTTGTCGTGGCTTGTGTGCGTGGCGCTGGTGCACACGTTCACCGTGTATCGTCAGCGCGGTGCATTCAAGCGCTGGGCGATCATGTGCGCATGCTTGGCGTTCACGTTCGTTATCGTGGCGACGTTCATCACGCGCACGGGCATCGTCAATTCGGTGCACTCGTTCTCGGGCGATCCTGTGTCGATTGTATTGTTCGGCCTGCTCATTGCCGTATCAATTGCGGTGCCGCTCGTGCTGATCATTCGGCGCTGGCATGATTTCGATGCCGAGACCGAGGGTGCCGACGACGTTGATAACTTCCTTTCGAAGGACGCCGCATACTATTTCAACAACGTAATCATGATCGTGTTCGCGCTGTTGTTGACCTATATGACAGTGGCGCCGGCGCTGCCCGCGCCGCTGCCGTTCGCGGGCGCCTCGCTGGGTGCGACCGCTTACGAGGCCATTGCGCGCCCGCTCGGCATTCTGTATCTGCTAATACTCGCGGTCTGTCCGCTGCTTGCTTGGGGTCGCACCGACCCGCGCGCTTTTCTACGCCAGGCGCGTATTCCCGCCATCTGCGCCATCGTGTTGTTCGTTCTGCTGATGTGGTGGTGGGCAACACAGCTCATGCCCGTTTACAATGCCACCATGGCGCAGGGCGGCACGGCTGCCCAGACGTTGCTCGAGGCCGGTCCGCCCGTCTACTATCATGCACTTGCGGTCGTCGGGCTTTTGGTGGCGAGCCTGCTGTTTTTCAACGCGCTGTTCCAGTTCGTGCGCAACGTGAAGGCGCCCGGCAAGCGAGCCGCAGCCATCGGCGGCGGTTTCGCGCACATCGCGATGGCGATTATCCTGGTCGGGCTCATCGGGTCGAACATGTACGTGTACGAGCAGGCGGGCTATCTGGGCAACGGCCAGCCGCCGACATATGACGACACGACGGGGCAGGTCATGCAGTCGCAGGCGCCCGAAACGCTCGAAATGCGTGAGTATCGGCTTGAGTATGCGGGCGATTCCATCGAGGATTTGACCGCGGAGTCGAATTCCGTGATCTACCATGTGGATCTGGATGTGTACAAAGACGGCGCCCTGGTCGGGCAAGTTCATCCTTCCGTCCAGCTGAACGTGGCTACCCAGCAGACCAAGCTGAATGCAGGCGTGCTGGGATTTCCCGAAGAGGACCTGTTCGTCGTGTACTACGGCGTGGATTACAACGGCGATTACTCGCTTGACGTGCGAGTGAATCCGCTGATAACGCTCGTGTGGGTGGGCTTCGGGATGCTGCTCGCGGGCACGCTGTTCGCAGCCGTGGGAAGGCGGCGGACGAGGCGAGCCGGAACTGACTCCGTCGGCGCCGGGGCCAGTTCCGACGCATATCCGGATTCCGAGGGCCTTGGGGACGAAAGCCCGCGGGCATCATCCTCTCAGGATGCTTAGGGCGGGATGCGGCGTGTATGCGATCGAAGCAAAGCATCTGACTAAGGCGTTCGGCACGCGCAAGGCGGTCGATGATGTGACATTTTCCCTGGAAGAGGGTTCGTGTCTCTCCATCTTCGGTCCGAATGGCGCGGGCAAGACCACGCTGTTGCGGCTGTTGTCCACGCTGGCTCGGCCTTCATCGGGCGATGTGCGCGTGGCCGGCGCCGATGTGCGCGAAGAGCCCGATCTTGTGCGTGCGCGCATCGGCATGATCTCGCATGCGCCCATGCTGTACCCCGATCTGACGGCGCTTGAGAACCTGGAGCTGTATGCGCAGCTCTACGGCGTGGCCGACCCGCAGGCGCGAGCGCGCGAATTGCTCGATGCGGTGGGGTTGGCGCACAGGCGGCTCGATGCGGTGCGCACATTCTCGCGCGGGATGGTGCAGCGCGTAGCCATAGCCCGCGCGCTCGTGCATGACCCGCAGGTGGTGTTTTTGGACGAGCCATATTCCGGCCTCGATCCGCACGCCGTCGACATCTTCGACGATCTGATCGCATCCGTGCGCGCAAGCAGTCCCGAGCGCACCTTCGTCATGGTCAGCCACGACCTGCAGAAGGGTTTCGACATGTGCACGCACGCACTTGTGCTCGCGCGCGGGCGCATCGTGTCCTTCGCGCCCCGCGCCGATCTGGATTTCGATGCCTTCGCACAGACGTACCGCGAGGTCGTGGGCATGGGGGTGGCATGATGGCGCGCGGCACCGGCGAGGACAACGGCGCTCGCGGCGCCGGCGGCACCCGCGAGGGCATACCGTTCTTTCGGCAGTACCGGATCCTGCTGGGCAAGGACCTGCGCCAGGAGTTCCGCACGCGCGAGATGCTCACATCGATGGGGCTCTATGCGCTGCTTGTGATTATCGTGTACGGCGCGGCGCTGGCGCTTACCGGCAATGCGCTTGACATCGAGCGGCTTGGCGGCGGCTTGCTCTGGGTGCTCATCGTGTTCACGTCGCTTCTGGGGTTGGGGCGCTCGTTTGCGCACGAGAAAGAGCAGGGTTGCATCGAGGGTATCTTGCTCGCGCCGATCGACCGCTCGACCGTGTTTTTGGCAAAAGCGACCGCGAATGCTTTGTTCATGCTGATCGTGCAGGTCATCGCTGTGCCGCTGTTCTGCTTCTTCTTCCTTGCGGATACGCAGCTCGCACCGTCGGCACCTCTTATCGTTGCGCCGCTCATCGTGGGCACCATCGGCATGGCGGGCATCGGAACGATGCTCTCGACCATCACCATGAACACGCGCAGCCGCGATGTGCTGTTGGCCGTGCTATTCGTGCCAATCATCTACCCGCTGCTGTTCGCCTGCGTCACGGCGACGACGGCTGCGCTCACCGGCAGCGTTCTGTGGACCGAACAGTTCCTGATTCCGCTTGCGCTTGCCGGTGGCTACGATGTGATCATGCTGCTGGTCTGCTGGGTGCTCTACGACTTCGTGATTTCGGCATAAGGGTGTTCTTGGGTTTTCGCTCTTGATCGGCTTATTGGATCATTGCTAAATGCAACTGGTTTGCGCGGCCCATTTTCGCATTGGTCCGTGGTATGATGCGAGTTGCACGCGCGGATGCGTTCCGGCGCATGTTCGTGTGCTGTTTTCGCCGTTTCGCTGCACCGCAAACGGGGGCGCTCCTCACGGGGCGGATGGTGCTGCACCGAGCGTGTAGTATTGTCGTGCGTCATGAAGGGGAGCCGTGGGCAAGGAGCCGAAAAGGCAGGTAAAACTGCCAGAAGCGGGGCAATGGCCGGATAAGCTGGCTGTACCTGCGCTCATTGCCGGAGCGGTGCTTACCACCGCGGGTTTCCTGATGGCGTTCCTGTATGCTGCGCCCGTCAACGGCGCGGCGCTCGAGTCGCCCGAGCTTGTGGGCGATGTGATGGTGACGCATCAGCAGCTGCTGTCGCAGAAGATCTTCTACTTCCATATGCCGGTTGCCATCGTGTCGTTTGTTGCGCTCGCTTTTGCGGCGTATTACGGCATCCGCTATCTGGCGACGCGGCAGGCTCGTTTCGACACCTGCTCGCGGGTTGCCATGGAGATCGCGCTGCTCTTTGTGGCGTTCACCATGATCACGGGCGATCTGTGGACGCGCTTCGAATGGGGCGTGTGGTGGACCTGGGATCCGCGGCTGACTACGTACCTGATCCTGATGCTGATTGCGATAGCGTACTTCGTGCTGCGCAACGCTGTGGACGATCCCGAGCGGCGTGCGGCCTTCGCCAGCGTGGTAAGCATCATTGCACTGGTCGATGTGCCGATTTGCTTCATGATCACACGCCTGATCCCCTCGAGCGTGCACCCCGTGGTAGCGCGCGAGGGTGGCATGGCGCCTGACATGGCCCTTACCGTGATGATGTGCATGGCGGGGATGATGCTGGTGGCATTTGGCCTGTATCGGCTCCGGTTCCGTCAGGCACGCTTGGCGGAGCGCGTGCAGGCATTGAAGGAGCAGTTGGAAGAGTGATGCAACGGGGGTGCCGAAAGGTCTGGCCTTTCGGCACCCCAGCTGAATTGGCGGGCGTCGGAAGGCCTGGCTTTTCGGCGCGTTTGACAGGATGGGGGATGCGGAGAGCCGGGAAGTCGGAGGCCCGGCGGCTTCGCGGTAAGAAAGGAAGGAGGTTGGTAACATGAATCCGATACTCGCCGACATGTATGCCACGGTGGCACCGTCTGCGCCATTCATCATCGCAGCTTTCGCGATCGTATGGTTGGCGCTGCTTGCGTATGTCGTGTTCGTACTGCGCGGGTTGAAGAAGACCGAAGCGCAGATGGCCCTGCTGGAAGAGGCGCTCGCTGCTCGAACGGGCGCATCTGGGGGCGAATAGCGCAGGTTGGTCTCGGAATCGGGGGTTTACGAGATGAGCCAGCGGAAAAAGACCGGACGAGGGCCCGGCCGGATCGCTCGAAAGGAGCGCCGACGGGTTCGATAAGGCCGATTCTTAGGAGAAGGACGAGCTATGAAGAGTAAGAAGGTGCCGATCACCATAGCTGTCGTGGCGGTGGTGGCGCTGGCCGGAGTGGTGGCCTGCGCGCCGCATGCCAATTCGACCGTGGTGGGCAACCCCACGCCCAACGTGCAGAAGTCGGATGCGAATCCGACGCCTGACAAGTTCGGCGTGGTAACGGCGGACCAGTGGGCAGACGAGTACCCCTACGAGTACGCGAGCTATCTGGAGAACGCCAGCAACACACCCCCGGCAGCAGACTATCCCAACTGCGACTATACGGCGCTAGGCGCCACCGCAGAGGATACGACTACTCCGCTGCCAGAAGGCTTTGATGTAGCAGCTGCAACCGAGGCATCTGCCAAGATGGACTATCTCGAGACCAATCCCGAGATAAAGAAGCTGGGTTTGGGCTACGGCTATGCGAAGTACTACACCGAGCCTGCCAGCCACGTGTACTCCATGTGGACGGTCACGCATAACGGCCGCGTGGGCGACGGCAGCAAGACCAAGGCCGCCTGCATCACCTGCAAGAGTCCGCAGTATTCGGGCTTGGTAGATATGGAAGGCGAAGAGGTGCATGCCCGTCCGTTCAACGAGGTTGTGGGCGAGATCACCGAGAACGTAAGCTGCGCGAGTTGCCATGAGAACGATCCGATGACGCTGGTCGTGGACCGTGCGGAATGGGTGCGTTCCATGGGCGACGACCACGAGGTTGCCACGCTCCAGGGCCAGGTTTGCGGCCAGTGCCATTGCGACTATTCGATGGCGCCGGGGACCAGCATCCCCACGAGCCCGTACGACAACGGTCGTGTTGACATGGTGCCCGACAAGGCGCTGCAGTGGTACGACGACCATGACTTCGTCGACTGGACCTATGCGTCCACCGGCGCGAAGATGCTGGCCATCCGCCATGCCGAGTACGAGTTCATCTACGGCGGCGACGGCGAGGCTATTCCGCAGGGTTCGCATATGCAGAACCTGGGCTACGACTGCAATGACTGCCATATGGCGACCAAGACCGCCGAAGACGGTACGGTCTACACCGACCACAACTGGATCAGCCCGCTGGACAACCCTGAGCTGATCGAGCGCGATTGCAGCTCGTGCCACGCGGATATCACGGCTGAGGTCAGGGCATGGCAGGAGGAGATCGACGGAGCAACCCTGCTGCTCGGAAACCGTTGCGTCAGGTACATCGAGAACCTTGAGGCCAAGGTGGCCACGATGCAGGACGATCCGGATAACCCCGGCCAGCAGAAGCTGCTGCTCGACACGGAGGCTGCTGAGGCCAATGGCATCGATGCCGACAAGCTCGAACGCCTGCAGTGGCTGCAACGCGCTGCTTGCTACTATTGGAACTTGGCTGCGGCCGAGAACAGCGAAGGCGCCCACAATCCCACGTATTACCAGTACACGCTGGATATGGGCAACAAGATACTGGACGAAGCCGACGAACTCTTGGGCGTTCCCTCTGCTCTCGAGGCATAGGGCAACCTAGTGCGAAGTGAACGGAGCGAACC
>CAYOBD010000135.1:0-6415 GCA_964402005.1 uncultured Eggerthellaceae bacterium | reverse complement strand
GCCGTCCTGGTTGCGCTTCAAATCGATGATACGGTAGCGACGCTTATGTCCGCCGCCCTGGTGCCGCGTGGTAATGCGGCCGTTGTTGTTGCGCCCCGCATGCTTATGCAGCGGCGCAAGCAGGGACTTCTCCGGCTTGCTCCGCGTGATCTCGGCGAAATCCGAAACCATCTGGAAGCGGCGGCCGGGGGAAGTCGGCTTGTACTGCTTTACTCCCATAGCAACCTTTCCTTTCCCGGACCTCTCATCGCATGCCTACTCATGCACCAGAGGCCCTCTCTTCTTCCGTGGATTTGCGATTGCCGGATGCCGAATGAGGAGGCATTCGACCCGACCCCGTAATCCACGCGTCCGGGCGTATCCATACCAGTCCAGACGCAAAAAAGCATTATACGGCGCTGAACTCGCCTTTTCAAGGAAAGAATCCAAGCACACAACCTGCCCACAACCTGGGGCACCGGCTTCATCCCATGCGGACTTCCCCATACGGCACCGATCCGTACCGCGCAGCTTCACCCCATGCGGACTTCCCCATACGGCACCGATCCGTACCGCGCAGCTTCACCCCCGCCGCTTCATGCCGCAACTGCGCCTCACGCGTGCGGCCACATGCACCCTATAAGACCATGTGCGTCCTTGCAGCTGCGTGCGCCCCATGCGGCCGCAGTCGCATAACCCGCAACAGCGGTGAATTCGCGATAGGTTCCGGGTGAACTTCTTACGGTTCTCGCGAGAGAAACACACATTACCATGCCCCTATGAACTTACTTCTCGGGGGAAACATATCGATGATGTTCTGGCGAGCGGTCTACCCAGCAGACCGTACCCTCGTGCGCCTACCCGTCGCTCCCCCGCCTGGCGAATGCGCAGAAACAGCCTATGACGTCTGGAGTATGGCACCTGCATGGTTAACGGAAGAAAGCCTGGAAAAATACGGCGGCAAGATAACTGCTTTCACCATGAGAGGCAATGCGGGCAGACGCGACTCTTCTACTCATTCCATACGCGTATGGCGAAACGATTTCCCTCCAGGTTCGTTCTTCGATTATGGAACCGGCCTTTATATTTCGTCGCCATGTTTCACGTTCCTTCAAATGGCACAAGAACTTAACCTCATAGAACTGATCGCATACGGCGACGAGCTTTGCGGAACATACGCGTTCGACCGTGCGAACGAACGAGGGATGCACAAGAGAAAGCACCCGCTGATAAATAAAGAGCAGCTTGCACGCTTCTTAGAAGGAGCAGTTGGCAGTCCCGGCATAAAGAAAGCCCGGGTTGCCTTACGCTATATCGTCGACAATTCTGCATCCCCAGCAGAAACAGTCGACGAGATGCTCCTTTGCCTGCCTTACCGTCTGGGCGGATACTCCCTGCGTACGGCCACGATGAATGCGAAAGTACCGATGACAACCAGCGCAAACGCAGTTTCGCATCTGCAAGACTGCTACACCGATATTAGCTGGCCTCCAATCCATTTCGACATCGAGCACCAAGGGCAGTTCGACCACCTAAGCCCAAGCGACTACAATGCCGATCGCGCACGTATAAACGCGCTGCGTATGATGGGATTTGAGGTTATCGAGTTAACGCACGGACAAGTTGGCGACTGGCGTGCGTTCGAGGAAATCGCACTTCATGCAGCTAAAGTCATCGGGCATCGTATACGCACTGAGAATCGTGGCCTAAACCCAGAGCGTCACGTCCTGCGAAACGCACTACGCGCTTGGAATGCTGCATATGGGATCCCGCTAAAACCATAGAGATGGAACGCGAAACGCGCCCTTCTTTACCTCGCATGGCACGTTGCCGCAAATTCGGTCCAGGCGCTGGACGAAAGTTTCGGCTGCAGGCTCCCGGCCGGGCGGAACGGGGGCGTTTCGCGCCCGTAGCCGCAATTCCTGTCCGAGCGCGGGCTTGTAGCCGCAATTCCTGTCCAGGCGCCGGACGAAAGTTTCGGCCACAGGCTCTCTCTTCTGCCAGTCGATTGCAAACCGCCTCGCCTATCCCACCTTGGCCTGCGAAAGCCTGTCGGCGACATACCTAGATGCTCCTTAGAGCGGTACACCCCTCTGGCGGAAGGGCGTTCCATAAAACGGGCCACGGAAACTAATCCCGTGGCCCGCTCCGAAGCGATTGCGTTTGGAAGCTAGATCCTTTGGGCTGCTTGCGGGCCCAGCGTCTCGGCGGTGGCGTGCTCGCGGACGGTAATGTCGGCGTGCTCGACCAGGTATTTGCTGGCGGCCAAGCGGGCAGCGGATTCCTTCAGGGCGTAACCGAAGCCGGTCTCCTCCATCTGCTGGCGCACACGCTGCGGCGACTGCGGATTCATCTGGCGGCAGACCTCGTTGATCTCGTTATCGGTGAACGTAAGCGCCTTGCGACGATACAGCGCATCGAGCGAGAACGCCTGAGTCAGCTGCTGGCGCGTCTGGAACATGAGCATCATCGTCACCTGCTGCTCGCCGCCCTGCTGCTCCTGGAATTGCTCCCAGGTCATGCCGGCCTGCGTCACCTGCTGGCGCAGGTTCTGCTGGATGTCGCGCATCGTGCCCTCGTAGACCGCATCGGGGATCTTGCCCGTAAAGCGCTCCGCGAACTTGGAAGCGGCGATGTTGCGCACGTAATCGTCGTAGGAGGCACGGCGCTGGCTGTCGGCTGCCTTGGCGATGTCCTTACGCAACTCTTCAACACTCTTGTACATCGGCAGGTTCTTCGATACCCACTCGTCATCGATGACGGGGGCAACCTGCTTCTGGATCTCGATGACGGTCACCGTGCAGTCGACAGACTCCATGACCTCGTTGTAGTCCTCATCAAGGCCGGGGCCTTCGAATGTGAACGAGCGCGTCTCGCCGGGCACCATTCCCAGAATGCCCTCGTCGAAGCCTTCGGGCATGTAGCCCTCCCCTACCGAGTACGTGCGCCCGTCGGTGGAAAGGCCCTTCATCTCCTCGCCGTTCTGCGTCGCCTCAATCGAGAGCAGGCAATGATCGCCCTTCTCGACGGGCTTAGGATCGGTCGCCACGAACGTCAGGTTCTGCTGGGCTATGCGCGAGATCTCGGCGTCGACCGCGGAATCGTCGGGCGTGTAGGGATCGACCGTTATCGAAACCGGGCTGTAGTCGTCCATTTCGAACGTGGGCTTCTCGACCACATGCAGGTCGAACTGGAACGTGCGGCCGCGCTTCAGCGGCGTCTTGGGCTCGGCGTCGGGCATGAACACCGGGATAAGGCCGCTCTTCTCGACCGCTTTGGGCGTGAGCATCTCGATTGCCTGCGAGGCAACGACCGTGTCCAGGTCCTTAATGCCCAGCTGCTCGGACGCCATCTGCTCCGGCGTCTTGCCAGGGATGGGATGCACGCCCATCTGACGGCAGAACTGATATGACGCACGGGTGAGCGCATCGCTCACCTCGGCAGTGGAAACCGTGACGGAAAGCACGGAGAAATCGCCTTCGCGGCCTTTCTTGATAACCTTCATAACCCTCACTTGCCTCTCTTCTATATAGATGCGATGCAGTATTGTAGCGCACTCCGCGATTATCGGAACCACCGATTGGGCCGCAGGCATCGAGCGGCGCAAAAGTTACAACACGTCCCGGAAGGTATGGCGATAGGAATGGAAGGTTCCGGTGCAGTCGGTAACGGGGATGGAAGTACCCATAGCGGGTGGCAACGGAAATGCAAGGTTCCGTCGCAGGCGGCAGCGGGACGGAAGGCTCCGTCGCACGGCAACGGGGATGAAAGGTTTGGTCGCGGGCGGCGACAGGGACGGAAGGCTCCGACGCGGGCGGCAACGGGGACGGAAGGTGCAGCCCTACCCTATTCGTTGGACTTCAGGCTCTCCACCATGTTGATGCGCGTGAGCTTGGGCATCATCAACAGCATGGAGATAACCGAGAACACGATGGTTACGATGAAAGCCCACACGAAGCTGGGCGTATGGATGGTACGCCCGAACATCACCTGATCGACTTCGGCCGAGGTCACGACCCAACCCTCCAGGAACAGGCCGAGCACCAACCCAAGCAGGGCGCCTATGAGCGCGAGCATCAGCGTTTCGCGGAAAATGTAAGCGCGCGTCTCGCCGGGCGTGAACCCCAGCACTTTGAGCGTCGCGATCTCGCGCATGCGCTCCTCGATATTGATGTTCGTCAGGTTATACAGCACGATGAACGCGAGCGCCCCGGCCGACACCACCAGCACGACAACGATCAAATCCACGCTGCGCAGCATATCGCGGTACGTATCGATGGTCTCGTCGTTGTAGGAAACCGTGCGCACGGCGCGAATGGCATCCACTTTCTCCTCCACGCTCGAACGCTCCGCAGGGCCGCCCGCAACGTTCAGATACACTGCGCTCACCTTCGGAGCCTCGTCGAAGATTTGCTCGTACGTCTGTGCATCTAAATATAGATAGTTATAGATATAGTTCTCGCAAAGCGCGCCGACCGTAGCCTCATAGGTGTCGCCGGTCGCGTTGCCCATGGCATCCTGATGGCGCAGCAGCAGGGTTTCGCCGACGCCCACTCCGAGTTCCTGGCCCAATTTCTCATTCAGAACGACCATGCCGGGCCCAAGCTCGATCGGATCGTGGCCCACGCGCGTACGCAGGGTCTTCATCTGCTCGAACGCATCGGGATCGCTCGGCACGACTACGTCGATGCGCTTGTCCTCTGCCCGCGGGCCGCTGGCCAGCATCGTTTCCGATGACACCCAGGCATACTGATCGATCTCGTCGTTTTTCATCAAATCATCCAAGCGCTTCTGGTCGGCGGCGCTGGGATCCTCGTCTACGGCAACGGCGGCATTGAAATGAATGATTTCACCGTATTGGATATCGATGATGTCGTTGATGGAATCGCGCAATCCCAGACCGGTCAGCAGCAGCGCCGTGCAGCCAGCGATGCCGATCACGGTCATGATGAAGCGTTTCTTATAGCGGAAGATGTTGCGGAACGTCACCTTCCAGGTGAACGACAGCCTCCGCCAGATGGGGCCGATGCGTTCGAGCAGGATTCGCTTGCCCATCTTGGGCGCCTTGGGCTGCAGCAAGCTTGCGGGCCGCTCGCGCAGCGTAGTCGCGATGGAGAACCAGGTGGCGAACAGCGTAATGCCGATGCTGAGCCCCGACGAAAGCGAGGCGAGCGGGATGTCGATCGGATAGGTTGCACCCGGAACATAGTAGATGATGGCATAAGCCCGCATAATCGTACTGGGCAGCACGTATGAGAGCGTCGAGATGCCGACGATGACGCCGAGCCCGCTCGCAGCCAGAGCATAGATCAGATACTTGGACGTGATGCGCGCACGCGAATAGCCCAGCGCTTTGTACGTGCCGGCGAGCATGCGCTCCTCGTCGACCATGCGCGTCATGGTAGTCAGCGCCACGAGCGCAGCAACCAGGAAAAAGATGAACGGGAACAGGCTTGCGATGCTGTCGACGCGATCGGCGTCGGAAACGTAGCTGTTCGTTCCCGCATTCTTCGAGCGGTCGAGCACGAGCCATTCCGGCTTTTCGGGATCGTCGATCTCGGCTTGGGTGCGCGACAGGCGGTACTCCGCGAGCTCCATCAGCCCGCTCCAGGTCGAAGTTGCTTTCTGGTACATCTCGTCCGTAAGCTCGTCGAGGCGCGCCTCGCAGCGCTCTTCCTCGATACCGTCGATCTGGCCGCGCGCCGCATCGATCAGCTCGTTGTAGCCGGGCGTGCCGTACTGCTGATCGGCGGCACCCTCAACGATTACGAACGCATCCGTATAAGGGTAGTCATCGGAAAACGTGCCGTCTGCCACGTAAGCGATCTGCTGGATGATGCCCGATCCGAGTGTTGTGGTGTCGATTCCCGCGGATGACACGTAGTAGGGCATGTGCGCTTTGCCGACGATGGTCAACTCGCGCACTGCCAGCGTGTCGTCCAGCCCGCCAGCTGCCTCGGTTAGCGCAAGCGTGTCGCCGATGCCCGCCTCGGCGCCCGACACGCGGTCGACCGAAAGCACGCACTCGCCCGGCGCGCGCGGCCAACGGCCCTCGGCCAGGATGAGGCGATTCAGATAAGATGGGTCGTCCGACACGACGGTCACGCCATCATCGCACGTGCTGTCCTGGACCGATGCGGGCAGCGAGTGAAGGCGCGTCGCATACGTCGTCTCGCCGAACAGGGCGAGCACGTCGGTTTGTTTGGACATCATCACGTCCTGGACAGCGTCGAGCTCCTCGAGAGCCAGCCCATCGGCGTCCGAAAGGCCCATCGTCCCGACGATGCGCAAGTCGTAGGAATGCGTCGCATCCAGATAGTGATCGACTGCGAGCTTCATGTCGGGGCAGGTCATGCGCAGGCCTGCGTAAAAGCCCGCACCCAGCGCGATGATGCCGAACAGCGCCAGGAACCGGCCCGGCTTGCGGATGATCGTG
>CAYOBD010000134.1:0-6450 GCA_964402005.1 uncultured Eggerthellaceae bacterium | reverse complement strand
CGTATCCGCTGCCCATGACGGCGGCGTGTCGGTGTTCGTCGACTACGCGCACACGCCTGATGCGCTCGAGAAGGCGCTGTCTGCCGTGCAGGCGCTCGGCGATGGCCGCACCGCTGTCGTGTTCGGCTGCGGCGGCGACCGCGATGCCGCCAAGCGCTCCATCATGGGCAAGGTGGCGCTCGACGCCGATTATGCGGTAGTGACGTCGGACAACCCGCGCAGCGAAGATCCTGCGGCCATCATTGCCGACATCGTGTCGGGTATGGGTGAGGCTAACGGGCAATACGAGATCGAACCCGATCGCCGCGCCGCAATCGCGCGCGCCATCGCGTGGGCCCGCCCAGGCGACTCGATTCTGATTGCCGGTAAAGGCCATGAGGACTATCAGCTCATCGGCGGGAAGACTCTGCATTTCGACGATCGCGAGGTTGCGGCCGAAGAGCTCGAGCGCGCGTTTGGAACTGAGGGGTAAGCAAGCGTCATGTCTTCGTTGTTCTCAAGTTATCCGACTTTTCTAATCTTTTTGGCAGTGTTCGTATCGACGGCGTTGACCATGTTGCTCATGCCGCCGTGGATTCGCTTCCTGCGTTCGAGTCATATCGGCCAGCAGGTGCGCGCCGACGGTCCCGAGACGCATCTGATTAAGCAAGGCACACCCACCATGGGCGGCTTGATCATGCTTATTGCCGTTGTGGCTTCTGTGCTGATCGTGGGCTATTTGACGCCCGAGATCTTCGTGACGATGATGGCTATCCTGCTCACCGGTTTGCTCGGCTTGCTAGACGATGCGTCCAAGGTCGTGCACAAGCGCTCGTTGGGACTTACGCCGCGTGGAAAGCTGGTCGGGCAGTTCTTGATCGCATCGCTGTTCGTGCTTGCGGCGGTCAACTGGCTCAATATCGCGCCGACTGTCGAAATCCCGTTCGTTGCGACACTCGACTTGGGCATTCTGACGACGGTTCTGCCCATCGGCGAGGGCTTTGCCATCCCGTGGTTGTATCTGATCATCATCGATATCCTGCTTGTAGGCATGTGCAACGCCGTCAACCTGACAGACGGTCTTGACGGTCTGGCGGCTGGCACCGTGATGATCGTCATGGTGGTCATGGCGGCCATCGCGTACCGCTCCGACCTGCTCGAGCCTGGCATTCTGGCGGCGGCCATGGCAGGCACGTGCGTCGGTTTCCTGTGGTTCAACTCGTATCCGGCCGACATCTTCATGGGCGACACCGGCTCGCTTGCGCTCGGCATGGGGCTCGGGTGCCTGTCGGTTGTGACCAAGACGGAGTTCGTGGTCATCATCATCGGCGGGCTGTTCGTGGCCGAGGCTATATCGGTTATGCTGCAGGTGTTTTATTACAAGCGCACGCACAAGCGCATCTTCCTTATGGCGCCGTTGCACCATCACTTCGAGAAGAAGGGTTGGTCTGAGACGCGCGTTGTCCTGCGCTTCTGGATTATTTCCGGCATCTTCTCCGCTGTCGGGTTCTCGCTGTACTTCGCCGCAACCATGGTGGGGGCGGCCTGATGAGCGGCAACGACATATCTGGCTGTTCTGGCATGGGCGGAGGGGACTCCGTTCAGAAGCTGCGCAGCCTTCACTCCGCCCCCTCCGCCCATACAGCCACCCCTGATGGCGTTGCGGCTCATGCTGTCCTTGATGCGCCCGACTCGGCTGCATCCGATAGTCTGCGCAGCCTTCACTCCGTCCCCTCCGCCCATACAGCCACCCCTGATGG
Source organism: uncultured Eggerthellaceae bacterium (assembly GCA_964402005.1). Lineage (GTDB taxonomy): Bacteria > Actinomycetota > Coriobacteriia > Coriobacteriales > Eggerthellaceae > CAYOBD01. Next base: position 4,711 of record CAYOBD010000134.1, on the reverse strand, counting down.
CGTTGCAGCTCATGCTGTCCTTGATGCGCCTTTGGGCTCCGTGCTAATCCTTGGGTTAGGGAAGAGCGGGAAGGCGGCGGCTCGATATTGCTGCGAGCTGCTCGGCTCGCGCGTGTCGCGGATGTTTGTGGCAGCTGGGGCGGAGACGGATGACTCGCATGCATTTTTGGACGAACTGGCTTCGACGGGAGCGGTTTTCTCTTATGCGTTCGGCGACGATGCGCTCGAGACTGTGGATGATGCTTTCGATCTGTGCATCGCCAGTCCCGGTATCCCGTACTGGCATCCGTTGTATCAGGCGGGGCTCGCGCACAGTGTGCAGCTGATCAGCGAAGTCGAGTTCGCTTGGCGCGAGAGCGCGCCCGATAGCATCTGGGTTGCCATCACGGGCACAAACGGCAAGACCACCACGACCGCCTGCACGGCGGCGGTGCTGCGCGAGGCCGGATTCGCAGCCGACGCCGTGGGCAACATCGGCGACGTGTGCTTGAATGCGGTCGCCGCCGGCAAGACGCAGGTCTATGTCGCCGAGGTATCCAGCTACCAGCTGTATTCCACCATTGATTTTGCGCCCGATGTCGCGGTGCTCATGAACATCACGCCCGACCACATCCACTGGCACAAGACGCTCGAAGCTTACGCCGAGGCCAAATTCAAGCTGTTGGCGAACCTCGGCAAGACGGGCCAGCGGGCACCGTCCGCTGGCCCGCGCGTTCCCGTTGCGATTCTTGATGCAACGAACGATGTCGTGCGTGCCAAGGTGCGCGAAATCAAGGCTGTTCCAGCTGACGAGCGCAGATTCGCCTACATACCGATGGGAACCAAAGCCGGTATCGAGGGCGATATGCGTGCGGCGTGCGGGGCCGACAACGCCGCTTTCCTCGGCGAGGACGGCATGCTGCATGTGGCGTATCTCGGTATCGATCATGCGATTCTGCCTGCGGCCGACCTGCAGATACCGGGACGGCACAACGTGGGCAATGCGCTCCTGGCGGCTGCCGTTGCTGTTGCGCTGGGAGCCGACGATGCGGCTATAGCGCGTGGTTTGGCGTCTTTCGCGCCCATCGAGCATCGCATTGAGCCCTGCGGCATCGTACACGGTGCCGCTTGCTACAACGATTCGAAAGCCACGAACGTTGATGCGACGCTCAAGGCGCTCGAGGCTTTTCCCGAGGCGCGCCCGATCGTGTTGCTCGGCGGCGATGACAAGGGCACCGATCTGGATGAGCTCGTGGCCGCAGTGCACGCGCATACGCGTGCGGCCGTCTGCTTCGGCGAGGCTGGTCCGCGTTTTGCGGCGGCGCTTCGCGGTGATACAGCTCCGGCTGGCTTCACCTTGATCGAGGCTGCGCACATGGAGGATGCCCTCGATGCGGCGCTTAGCATCGCGGGCGCAGGCGACATCGTGCTGCTTTCGCCCGCCTGCGCATCTTTCGACGAGTTCCGCTCTTTCGAACATCGCGGTGATGAATTCAAGCGCATGGTACGCGAGCGCGCGGATCGGCAGGGGGTGTAGACCCATGGCCGACTCCGCCTCGAAAGGCCGAAGACGTTCGCAATCGGATGCCGTCAGAACCGCGCCCGACGTACTCGGTCCGCGCGTCGTTTTGCTGCTGTGCGTGCTTGCGCTCACGCTCATCGGCTTCGTCATGATCTATTCCGCTTCATCGATCACGGCGATTACCGAAAACACCAGCTCGGCAAGCTATCTGATCGACCAGCTCGTGTTCGCTGTCGCCGGTGTTGCGGTGGCGCTCGTGCTCTGGAAAGTCGTGCCCTATCGCGTATGGGCGGGGCCGGCCGTGTACGTCATCTGGGGCTTGAGCATCGTATTGCTTGCCGCGACGGCCGTCGCGGGCATCGCGGCAAACGGTGCGCAGCGTTGGCTGGTGCTGATGACATCGCCCATCACAGTGAGCATCCAGCCCTCCGAGTTCGTCAAGATCGCGCTCGTCCTGATGGCGGCGCGCCTGTTCAGCGATTTGCGCCGTGGTTCAATCGATGGGCGGACCTTCCTCACGCAGGTCATCGTGCTGGTGGTCGTGCCCGTATTCATCCTGTTCATCACGCAGTCCGATTTGGGGACGACGGCTGTCATCTTCGTTGGTGTAATCGCGGTCATGTGGCTCGGCGAGGTGCCGCTCAAGACGATCGGTCTGATTGTGCTGCTCGCCGTAGTGTTCGCCATCGCTGCCACGGTTTTCTCCAGCTATCGTTCCGACCGTTTCCTGTACCTTGATCCCTGGAACGACGGCGAAGGCGGCCAAGGCGCGGGATATCAGATCGCGCACTCGTACTACGCGTTTTCCGAGGGCGGCTTATTCGGGGTCGGCTTGGGCAACTCCCATGAGAAGTACCTGTATCTGCCCGAATCCGAGACCGACTTCATCTACGCCATCATCGGCGAGGAGTTGGGTCTCGTGGGCGCCATGGTGATCATCTTCCTGTTCTTGGCTGTGCTGTGGGCGGGCATGCGCATCGCGCGCGCAGCATACGACGATTTCGGGAGCATGATTGCAGGTGCACTCACGATCATGCTGGTGTTCCAGGCGTTTTTGAACATCGGGTGCACAATCGGCGTGTTCCCCACGACGGGTAAGCCCTTGCCGTTCATATCGTCGGGCGGCTCGTCGCTGGTGGCATCGTTCATCATGGTCGGCATCGTGCTGGCCGTGTCGAAGGATACGGGAGCGGCAAGCATACACGAGCGTCGGCGCGACAACCTGCGCGTCGTGCGCGAAGCGGGAGCGCGGTGATTTGTGCGCGCGTTTGCGATAGAGGAGGAATAGGACATGTTGGCAGTGCTTTCGGGCGGAGGAACCGCGGGTCACATCAATCCGGCTATTGCGTTGGCCGATGAGCTGGCGCTGCGCGGGCATGAGGTGCGATTTGCGGGAACGCCGAACGGCGTGGAGGCGCGTTTGATCACCGAAGCGGGCATCCCGTTCACGCCCTTCGAGGCGGCCGGTTTCAACCGCAATCATCCGACGTCGATCTTCAAGGGCGTGCGGCTGATTTCCAAGAGCACGAAGGCTGCTAAGAAGTGGTTTGAGGAGATTCGCCCGGATGTGGTCGTGGCATTCGGCGGCTATGTTTGCCTCCCGGTGGGCCGTGCGGCCGAGCAAACCGGCGTGCCCGTTGTGCTGCATGAACAGAATTCCGTCATGGGCATGGCCAACAAGTCGCTTGCCGGGCAGGCGCGCACGGTGTGCCTGACCTACGAGCATGCGGCTTCGGCTTTGCACGATAAGAGCAAGGTGGTGGTAACGGGCAATCCCGTGCGCTCATCGGTACTTTCCGCCACACGCGAGCAGGGACGCGCCATGCTGGGTATCCCCACCGACGCACGTATGCTGCTCGTGTTCGGTGGCAGCTTGGGTGCGCGCCATATCAACCAGGCGATCTGCGCGTTGAAGGACCGGCTGCTTGAAGAGGACGATCTGTACATCGTCCACGTGACCGGCCCCAAGGAATTCGAGACGGTCTCCGACGCTTTGGATTTGACTCCCGAGCAGGCCAGGAGATGGTTGTTGTTCGGGTATCAAGATCACATGGGCAAGTGCCTGGCGGCCGCCGATGCGGTGGTCTCGCGATCAGGCGCCACGTCTCTGGCTGAGATTTCGGCGCTTGGCATCCCGGCGCTACTGGTGCCGTTCCCGTTTGCCACGGAGGATCATCAGACCACGAACGCTCGCGCCTACGTCGATGCGGGCTGCGCCTATATGATCGCCGATGACCAGGTGGAGGGGCCGGAGTTTGAGCGGTTGCTGTTCAACCTGGTGCAGGATTTCGGCGTGCGTGCGGACATGACGCGGGCTGCGCATGCACAGAAGACCCGCGATGCTGTGCATCTGCTGGCCGACGAGGTGGAGCGCGCCGCAGGCGTGCGATAGCGCGCTGACAATCGATTCAATTCGCGTTTTTCACGCAGAGTTCATGGGCGCTCGTTGCGCTTTGGGGCCTTGTGGCACAATGGCAGCAACGGACTAAGAACGCGGGTGGGATTTATGGATGGCAAATGCATCGAATCGGTTCACTTCATAGGCATAGGCGGCGTGGGCATGAGCGGCATCGCTCGCGTAGCGCATGATCAGGGGATGGTGGTGACTGGCTCCGATCTGCGCGGAAGCCGCTATACCGACCAGCTGAGGGAAGCTGGCATCACCGTGCATATCGGCCATGATGCAGCCAACATTCCAGGTGCCGGCGATGGTTTGCAGGCACCCGATGTTGTTGTCGTATCGACAGCCATTCTGGACAACAATCCCGAGCTTGTCGCGGCGCGCGAACGGGGTCTCGAGGTCTGGCATCGCGCGCAGATGCTCGCCCATCTTGGTGTCGGGCTGGACACGCTCGCGGTGGCCGGTACGCACGGCAAGACCACCACGTCTTCGATGCTGGCGAGCGTTATGGAGCAGATGGGCCTTGACCCGACGTTCCTGATCGGCGGCATCGTGCGCACCTACGGCTCCAATGCCCATTCCGGCACGGGCCGCTATTACGTGGTGGAAGCCGACGAGTCGGACAAATCGTTCATGCACCTGTCGCCGGCAGCGGTAATCGTGACCAACATCGAGGCCGACCATCTGGACCATTACCGCGACATAGACGAGATCCGCGAGAAGTTCGCCGATTTCATGGCATCGGTTCCGGCAGATGGGCCGCTCATCGTGTGCGGCGAGGATGAGCCTGCGGTATCCGTTGCGCAGAC
>CAYOBD010000133.1:0-6480 GCA_964402005.1 uncultured Eggerthellaceae bacterium | reverse complement strand
CGGTTGTCGATATGTTAGTAATACACGCGTTTTTCGAGACCGTGGCTTTGCTGACAAAAGGCTGATCCAGGAGAACTGGATGTGAAATTAAGGCGACCTTAATTTCACATTTCGCAAACGCTGATAAGGTAGGCAGATAGGCAGCGAAATGCCGTTTTCGAGGGGTTCAACGAAATCAACTTATCGATTTGGAGTATGCTTACCATTGCAAAGCGGAAGGCTATTCGACGCATGCTTCTGGCTTTGCAGGAAAAGGGAAGGGAAATAAAAGGAGGTAAGGAAGTATGACGAAGAAGTGGAAGTTAGTCGGTTTGGTGTGCGCTTGCTTTGCGCTGACTGCGGCTGTTGCGCTGGTCGGCTGCGGAAGCCAGGGCGGCGCGCCTGCGCAGGGTAGCAGCAGCGCTACGAGCGGCGACACGAGTGCTGCTCCTGCAGCTGCGGTGGTTGAGAACACGGACGAGGTACTGGTCGTTGCAACGGGCAACCCGGCTTGGCCGCCGTATGTCATGAATGATGCTCCGGAGTCCGGCGAGGGCTTCGAGGCTGCGCTCACCTATGCCGTCGCCGAGAAGATGGGCTATGCCCCCGATAAGGTCATCTGGGTGCGCACCGGATTCGATGAGGCCATCACCCCTGGTGAGAAGGACTGGGATATGAACATCCAGCAGTTCGGCGTCACCGAAGAGCGCAAGGCCGCTGTCGATTTCAGCACCCCGTACTTCACCCCGACGCAGGCTGTCATCGTCGACGCTGCCGAAGGCCATGACAAGTATGCGAAGGCCACTACTCTGGCCGAGCTGCAGGATGCTGTGATCGGCGCTGAGGCCGGTTCGACGTCCTACACGTGGGGCATGGAGAAGATCAATGGCAACATCCAGGTCTTCAACTCCACCGCCGATGCTGCTGCTGCGCTGAATGCGCATCAGATCGACGGCATCATCGTGGACACTCCGACGGCTGTTTATATGTCCAATACTGAGATTGAAGCGCTCGACGGTGCTGTGCTCATCGGCCAGATTCCCGAGTCCGAGGCTGATCCGCTGGCCTTCCTGCTCCCGAAGGATTCGAAGATGACGGCGGATGTTTCCGCTGCTGTCGACGCGCTTGTGGCCGACGGTACGATGCAGGCGCTCATCGATAAGTGGATGGCAGAGTACACGGTCGACGTACCGGTCCTCGGCTAGCAACTGATTGCGAACCGCTTGGGCGCTTTGTTCGGGCGGTTGGAATTCATGGATGTGACAGCGGGGCTTGACCCCGCTGTCACATCGATTGCAAAGAGAGGGAAGGGTGAAGGAGAAAGGGCTCGAATACGAGGTGAGTCCTGTCGAGCAGGAACGCCAGGTGTTCCGCAAGCGGCAGGGCAGGCGCTCGGTACTCATCAGCATCGCAAGTACGTTCGTGCTTGCTGCCATCATTGCGATAACGCTTCACTTCGCACCGGGTTGGCCGCGTGTGCAGGAGACGTTCTTCAGCCCTGAATACTTCGCCAAATCGTTTCCCATCGTGCTGGAAGGCTTGTGGCTCAACGTACGGGTGCTCATCTATTCGTTGATCGGAACAGCCGTTTTTGGCACGTTGCTTGCGGTCATCAGGGTCAGCAAGTCACCGGTGCTGTTCCCCCTGCGCATCCTCGCGCAGGCGTATACGACGATTTTCCGCGGCATCCCGATGTTGGTTGTGCTCTACATCGTCGGTTTCGGCATCCCCGGGCTCGGCATCTTCGGGCGCATACCGATCGAGATTCTGGGCACCATCGCCGTTACCATGTCGTATTCGGCTTACATCGCCGAGGTGCTGCGTGCGGGCTTCCAGGACGTGAGTCCGCAGACGCGTGCGTCGGCGCGCTCGATCGGCCTGACGAGCGGTCAGACCGTGCGGCTCATCGTCATTCCGCAGGCATTGCGCAAAATCGCGCCGGCGTTGATGAACGATTTCATCTCCATGCAGAAGGACGTGGGTTTGATTTCGACGCTCGGCGCAATCGATGCGGTCCGCGCCGCACAGGTGCAGGTGGCCCTGTCGTTCAATTTCACGCCCTACATCGTGGCGAGTATTCTGTTCATCCTGATGAGTGTGCCTTTCATCATCCTCAATGACTGGTATACCGCGAAGCTTCGCAAACGTGAGCAGACGGGAGGCATGGTGTGATGGGCGAGGGTGCAACCATGCAGACCCAGGGCATTGCAACAGCAAGTGCCGCTATCCCCGCCGGGGAAGGCGCGCAGATGGTTCTGCGGCTCGACAATGTGGTCAAGCGTTTCGGCGACAATACGGTGCTCGACCATATCTCGTTCGATGTGAACAAACATGAGACCGTAGCGCTGCTCGGCGCATCAGGTTCGGGCAAGTCGACGGTGATGAAATGCGTGAACCTGCTTGAGCAGGTAAGCGATGGCCAGATCTGGCTCGGTGATTTGGACATCACCGATCCGCGTGTCAACTCGGACAAGGTTCGCGCGCGCATCGGCGTCGTGTTCCAGCAATTCAACCTGTTCTCGCATCTTTCGGTGCTGAACAACGTCACGCTTGCGGCGCGCAAGGTGTTCAAGTGGGACCGCGATCGTGCGGAGACAAAAGCCATGGAGCTGCTTACGCGCATCGGCATGGAGGGCAAGGCCAAGGAATATCCGGATCGGCTTTCCGGCGGCCAGCAGCAGCGAGTGGCCATCGTCCGCGCTCTCATGATGGATCCTGAGCTGCTCCTGCTCGACGAGATCACGTCAGCGCTCGATCCGTTGCTTGTCGGCGAGGTGCTCGATATGGTCGAGGAGCTTAAAGAGCAAGGCGCGACCATCCTCATGGCGACGCATGAGATGCATTTCGCGCACAGTGCCGCTGATCGCATTGTGCTTTTGCGCAACGGCCATATTGCCGAGAACGGCACGCCCGAAGAGGTCATGGACAACTCATCCGATCCCGAGACGCGCGCTTTCTTCAAGAGCTTCCGCGAGCTTCAATAGGGCGAGTCAAAAGGCAGAGCGTTTTACCCGTATCGATATGAACCTGCGTGCTACCATGCAGGCATGCTCGAACACATGCGGAATACCATCGAAACACACCGTCTGGCATCGGCGGATACGCCGGTGCTGCTGATGGTGTCGGGCGGCTCCGATTCCACAGCGCTAACGTATCTTGCCGCTGACCTGCGTGCTGCTGGTGAGCTGGGGCCTTTGGTTATGTTGCATGTGAACCATCAGCTGCGAGGCGTTGCCTCTGATGGCGACGAGGCGTTCGTGCGCGATTTGGCCGATATGCTCGGCATCCCGCTTGCTTGCCGCAACGTTGATGTCGCTGCGCTGGTGCGGCAGACGGGTGATAATCTCGAAGCCGTTGCGCGGCATATACGCTATGAAGCGGCATCGCAGGAGCTGGATGCTCTTTGCGCACGGGTCGGCGTAGCGTCGGAGTACGGTCGTATTTTCACAGCACATACATTCGATGATCGCATCGAGAATTTCTACATGCGTTCCATTGTGGGCACGGGGCCCGGCGGTTTCCGTTCCATGCGCTACTTGAACGGGCGGGTGGCTCGCCCTTTGCTTGATGTCGAGCGTGAAAGCTTGCGATCCTATTTGCAAAAACGGGCGGGTGCAGGACTACCGGTCACATGCGATGCTGAAGGCGCATTATGGCGGACCGATGCCACCAACGAACAGGACGATCGCTTCCGCACGTACGTGCGGCATCGGATGGTGCCGCTTGCGAAGGAGCGCAATCCGCAGCTTGCAGTTACGCTCACGCGTACGATGAACCTTATTGCCGAAGAAGATGACATGATAGAGGCGATGGTGGACGATCTGGAGACTCGTGGCGTGGTTCATATGGATGGAACCGATGCCTGCGCGGAGGGCGGGTATCTGCTAGCGCCCGAACTCGGCAATGAGCCAGTACCATTGCTGCGTCGTCTGGCCGTGCGCTTGTGCAAGCGCTTGATCGGTGCGGAGGAGCGCATCGATACCGCTACGGTCGATGCTGTGCTTGCAGCGTTCGCAGGCGGACGTCCGGCAAGCGGCTATCGGGCGAACATTCAGGGCAATCTGGAAGTTTCGGCAAACAAGCAGGGCGTGCGCATCGAACCCATATCGGCGTATCGTTCCCGTTTGGGAAGGATTTGATTCGGCAATGCAATTCGAGCTGATACTTGCAAGTGCGTCGCCGCGGCGGCGCGAACTGCTGGAGCGGGCAGGTGTGGCTTTCCGCGTGCATGCAGTCGACGTGGATGAGTCGCTGGAACCGGATGACTTGGCGCAGCCGGCCGAGGCGGTGAAGAAACTGGCCGAGCGAAAGGCGCACGCGGCTGTCGAGGAGTTGCTTGTCGGTGGCTATGAGGGCTGCATGATCGTGCTTGGGTCGGACACGATGGTGGCGCTCGGCGCCGAGGTGTTCGGGAAACCAGGCAATCGCGATGAAGCGGAGCGCATGCTGCGCTCGCTGTCCGGGCGCACGCATCAGGTGCATACGGGGGTGTCCGTTTGGATGGTATATGCACCTGCGGGCGAAGACATCTCGCTGGGGTTCCGTTCATTCACCGACACGAGCGATGTAACATTCCGCGCCATCGGCGATGCCGAGCTTGAGGCTTATCTTGCTACCGACGAGCCCTACGACAAGGCGGGGGCTTATGCGGTGCAGGGGACGGCGGGCTCGTTCGTCGAGCGCGTCGACGGTGCGCTCGATACGGTCATCGGCCTTCCTGTAGAGCGACTGCTGCGCGAATTTCCCGATATCCCACGGAAATGAACTCAGGATTTGGCGTGCAGAACGCTTGTTGCATGCAAGTATTCTAGGCGGCTCGATTCAACATGCGAACTTCTTATGGGTGCTTGGCTGCGATAAATGCTCAGCATGCGAAGCTCCGCCCATGTAGATTCCCGAAACGTTGCCTTCCCGTCAGGTGTCTTTGCGGGGGTAATGGTAAACTTTTGAGGTTCATACCATTGGGAAGGAAGGTTGCCGTGCACGCTGACGTCAAAGAGATTCTTTACAGCGAAGAGCAGATAGCTGCGCGCGTCAAGGAAATGGGCGCCCGTCTGACCGAGCAGTTCAGACCGATGGTCGAGCGTGGCGAGCGCATCGTCATGTTGTGCGTGCTGCGCGGTGCCGCCATCTTCATGGCGGATCTGGCACGTGCTGTCGAGCTGCCGATTGAGATGGACTACATGGCGGTGTCGTCATATGGCAACGCGGCGACGAGCTCGGGTGTTGTGAGCATCCAAAAGGACTTGAGCTCGGACATCATCGACAAGCACGTCATCATCGCGGAGGACATCTTGGATTCGGGCCTCACGTTGAAGTTCCTGATTGAAAATTTGGAGGCTCGCAAGGCGGCTTCGGTTTCCGTGGTCACCCTCCTGCGCAAGGATGTGCCCGGCCAGGCGAAGATCGACTGTTTGGACATAGGCTTCGTATGCCCTAACGAGTTCATCGTGGGCTATGGCCTGGATTACGCGGAACGCTACCGCAATCTTCCCTATATCGGCATCTTGAAGCCGGAAATATACAGCTGATCGGGCGCAACCGCATCGGCAGAAAGCAAGGCTATGGCACAGGACAACGGCAATAGGAACGACGAACGCGGCAACTACGATGAGGAGTTCGACCGCTTCTGGAATGGCGAGCGCAAAAGCGGAGGCGGTAAAGGCCCGAGTGGACCAAACGGTTCGGGCAGTGGGAAACCGCCGCAGGGATTCGACTTCCGCAGCTCTCTGATCTGGATTTTTCTATTCGTGATCATATTCTTCTTCGTCGGACAGCAGTTTTCGGCTGTCAACAGGTCCGGGGAAGAGCAGATGGTCACCGACCAGCTGATCACATCGGAGTTCCTGCAGGCGATCGAGCAGGATCGCGTTGTGTCGGTTGTTTACGATGCGCGCAATTACAATGTTTCCGGAACGTACTATCCAGCGGTAACCGCCGGCCAAACTGGAACCAACGCATTCAATGCGGCGTTTTCGGCAATGAACACGGCTATGTCGCGGCTTGCTTCGGCTGACGGTGCGCAGATTGAGGGCGTCGAAACCCAGGTGGTGGACGCCCGAGTGCTCGGCACCATGCATCGCTACACATCGACGTATGTCGGCCAAGAGTCACTTGCTCAGATGGTGACGCAGCATCCGCAGATCACCTACGAGGTGCAGATTTCGTCGGATTGGCTCAACATCTTAACTACGTTCCTCCCGCTGCTAATCTTCGGCGCGCTGCTGTTCTTCTTCTTCTCGCAGATGCAGAAGGCCAACAATCAGCAGATGGGCTTCGGTAAGATGAAGGCCAAAAAGGCGCACGAAGAGCGTCCCGATGTGAAATTCGACGATGTGGCCGGTGTGGATGAGGCTGTCGAGGAGATGAAGGAAATCAAGGACTTCCTCGCGAATCCCGGCAAGTATCAGGCGCTCGGCGCCAAGATTCCGCGCGGCTGTCTGCTTGTCGGCCCTCCGGGTACGGGCAAGACGCTGCTCGCACGTGCTGTTGCCGGAGAGG
>CAYOBD010000132.1:0-6593 GCA_964402005.1 uncultured Eggerthellaceae bacterium | reverse complement strand
AGCATGTTCTCCATCGTGTCCGGCTCGTTCAACCCGTTCATCTACTTCCAGTTCTGAGGGGGCCATGAGGAGGATCGGGGACATAGCATTCGCCGCCATCGCCTGCCTGGCGCTGCTGCTGCCGCTGCTCAACGTGGCCGCCGGCGCGCTCCTGGACGGCTACGAGACCAAGGAGAACTCGTCGCTCGAGGGGCGCGCCTACCGGGCGGCGCCCGAGCCGAGCCCCGAGTCGTTCGCGTCCAAGGAGTTCCAGGACCAGACGGAGGGCTTCCTGGCCGACCACGTGCCCGAACGCGACGGCGTCATGCTCGCGAACGCCTCGGTCCAGCGCACCCTGATCGAGGCCGCCAACCTGCCGTTCGGCTTTCCCGCCTACCACTCGTTCTACGGCTCCGACCGGGTGGTCCTGCCCGAATACCGAGCCATCGTGCAGGAGCCGACCACGGCGTCTTCGGCCGATGCGGATGCGCTGCATGCACAAGCCGACGCGCTCGGCGCGCTCGTCGGGCGGCACCCCAGCGTCCAATGGCGCATCGCCCTGGTCGACAGGACCGACGTCACGCGCGCGCTGCCGACGCACGGGATGGTCGCACAGCCCGCCGACTACGGATTCCTCCAAGCGGAGCTGCTCGACCGCCTGCCCGCCGAGTGCATCGCCGTCGACCTGTCGAACGACGATGCCGATGAGTACTTCCGCAAGTACTTCCGCACCGACCACCACTGGCAGATCGAAGGGGCGGTCGACGCGTATGCGAAAACCGTATCCTCGCTGGGCAAAGAGCCCATCGATGTCGAATTTTTCGAGGTGAACGCGGGTCCGTTCTACGGATCGAATGCCCGAAGCGGGCTTTTCACCGGTTATGCCGACACAATCGACGACGCGCGTTTCGAACTTGGGGATCTCGCCATCACAGCCAACGAGCAAGACCGGCCGATAGACTGGCTGGATGCCGGTTACGCCGAAGGGTTTACGCACTACAGCAAAGCCGATGAGTTCGATGACGTATACGGGGGCTATTTCCATGGCGGCCCCGCCATGCTGCACATCGTCAATCGCGACATTCCCGGCGGCGAGACCATCCTTCTCGTAGCCGACTCCTATTCGAATAACGTCGAAGATCTTTTCGCGTGCAATTACCGCGATGTCTACGTGGTCGATCCCCGTCATTTCGCAGGCAGCGACTACGCCGGATGGGACATCGATTCGTTCATCGAGCAGGAAGGCGTCAGCGCCGTGGTGTTCCTTTGCTCGGCGAACAACTTCGCCGACGACATCGATATTCTGCTGCCAAACGGATAGGATCCTGCAGTGCGTCAAAGGGGCATCGCATCTGACGCATCTGACGCATCTGACGCATCTGACGCATCTGCCAAAACACCCCAACGCGCAATGTGTGAAGGCTGCGCAACTCATGAAAGCCCTGGCATCACCGATACCCCAGCATCGCCGACAGAAGGTATAATCTTTCGCGAAGCATCTACCGAACTGCAACGCAGCCACGTAGAAGCATCCACCCAGCTGCACCAACAGCACTGTGAAGGAGCGATTCCCATGCGCAAGAATTCTGCCGCACCCCATCGGACGTTGATAGCCTGCCTTGCCGCCGCGATCCTCGCGCTCGCATTCGCCAGCGGATGCGCCTCAGGCTCGGGCGGGCAGCAAGGAACCTCGGAGCCGCCGGAACCGCAGACCAGCGCCCCCGCGCCTGAACCGACATCCGGGCCAATAGCCGGACCGACAACCGGAACGCCAGTGCTCGAGGTGCTCAACGATGACATGAAGGCGATCTATGCGAACCGCGACACCCAGCTGCCCGTAGCCGTCGAATACTGGACAGCCGGCGAAGGCGGCGTGACGGTCTGGCCCGCCTACGGCGAGCAACCGGTGAATCAGGCGCTTGACGCCATCGAGGATATGGTCGTCACCGGCGAAACGGACATGGTGGCCGACGATGACTCGGAGGCCTATATCTTCATCAATGAGGACGGATCGATCGCTGGCTCCGTATCGTTCAACATGGGCAACCTCGAAGCCGGGGGCAAAAACTATACAGTGTCGGGGTCTGGTGGATTTACAGACCTTCCCTTCCCCCCGGCATTCCGGTTCGTGGATAGCTATCAGGCCATCCCTGATCCTGCACTCCTCGAGTTCCTCGAACGCTTTGAAGCCGAAGATTCGATTGCATCCATGGCGGTGACGGCTAACGGCGAAACGAAGACCTCGACCTCCGAAGACGCAATCATAGATGCTGCCGAAACGTTGCTCTACAGCAACGTCGGATACGCTGGCGAGACCGACAGGTCGGGCAAAGACGTGTTCGACCTGACCTTCACCATGGAGGATGGTACCGAATACACGTTCTCGTTCGAAAACGGCTCCTACCTCTATGAGTTCCCTGCACCCATCGGCACCTGGAGCTATTACAGCAGCTCGTTCAAGGACCTGATCAGAGCTGCTGGCTAAGCCGAATAGCGCAACGGAAGGCGCAAGCTGCTGGTCGGGTCGGATGGTGCGACGGAATGCGCAAGCTGTTGAACTGGTCGGACAGCGCAGCGGATAGCTCAAAGGGCGCTTTTGGTCACTCCACCTTCATCAACTCGGGTGGAAGGGGAAACGGCGGCGGAAGTATCGCGCCGCATTCCGGACATACGGTCACGTCGTTGTCCGGCTCGAGGCGTTTGCAGCGAGGACACTCGCGCTTGCCCAGGCGCTCGCGCATCTCGTCGGCGCGCCCGCACTTATTGCATAGCGTGCAGCAATAGCACATCTGCTAGCATCCCCGTTCTGCCCGTCATCGAGCCCTCTGCCTCTAGCGCGGGATCATGTACTGCAGCGAGTCGCCCAAGTTCGTGCGGCTGGCCCTATTCTTCCGATTGCGGCTCGTCAGCCTCGGCCTCCGGCTCCGGCTCGGCTTCCACCTCGACCTCGGCCTCTGGCTCCGGCTCGGCTTCCACCGCCGGCTCGGCCTCGATCTCCTCATCCGATTCCGCTTCCGGCTTCGGTGCTACATGCTCCTCGATCCAGGTGGCAAGATCGTCATAGACCTTTTCGCGGCCGATCTCATTGTGAATCTCGTGGCGCATGCCGGGATACAGGATCACGTCGACCGTCTCCACTCCGGCCTCCAGCAGATTCGCCGCCGCCTCGCGCACGCCTGCGCCGTTGTCGCCCACCGGATCCGCATCGCCCGACGCGAACAGACAGGGCAGGTCCTTAGGCGTATGCGCGGCGCAATCCGCCGTGACCACCTCGGCCGTAAGCTCGAGCAGCGTGGCATAGCCGCCTACGGTGAACATGAATCCGCACTTCGGATCTGCGATATAGGCATCGACCGTTTCGGTATCGGTGGAAAGCCAATCCATCTCGGTTCTCGGGCTCACAATGTGCTTGTTGTAGCCGCCGGCACCCAGATTGTGGATCTGCGTGGAGTGGAAGCGCTCGCCGCGTATCTTCGCCATAAACTTCGCCAAAGAGCGCCCGAGCTTCGAGAGCATCTCCGGGACATTGCCCGTGCCCGTCAACACCGCGGCAGCAAGCCCCTCGCCCGCGCGGGCGATGTAGGAGCGCACGATGAAGCTGCCCATGGAATTCCCGTACATCACATAGGGCACGCCTGGATAGCATTCGGCTACGATGTGGCGCAGCGTATCGACATCGTTCAAGAGGATGTACTTTCCGCCCTTCAGCGGTATGTGGCCATAGTCTTTCGGGGATTCGGCCGTCTTGCCATGGCCGATGTGATCCTCGGCGCACACGACGAAGCCGCGGCTGACGAAATAACCCGCCAGATCGTCATAGCGGTCGATGTATTCGGACATGCCATGCACGATTTGGATGACGGCCTTGGGTTTGACCGAACCCGGCGCATCGGGGGTTCCGAAATCCGCGCTCGTCCAAAGCTTCGCGTTGACGCGGGTTTTACCATCGTACGACAGAAAATCAAGCGGCACGGTTATGACGTTTTCAGACATGTATGGCTCCCTCTCTCAGGACATGTACGACTCCCGTTGAACAATCTACCACTGTTGAGGGCACACTGCCGCCTGTTTCTCCTGCAATAAAGGCGGCTCCTGCGCGCGCTATGAGATCAGAATCGATATCCGCGGGAGCGCAAGGGGCAGCGTCTCCCGACATATTCGCAGATGACGTAGCCAAAGGCCCGCCCACGGCACGAATGAGGGAAAGAACCTCCGGGCTATCGGGCATGCGCAGCCCGATGGTGCCCTGGGCGCTTTGGTACGCCAGAGGCACATTTCCGTTGGCGCGCACAATGATGGTGAGCGCGCCCGGCCAATGCGCACGAGCCAGATCGCGAGCGGCTTGCGGAATATCGGCACCGTATTCGTCGAGCGCCTCGGGGCTTTCGACCAGCCAAGCGACGGGTTTGCCCGCATCGCGCTGCTTGAGGTCGAATATGGCCTGCGGCGACGGGGCATGGCGGACGGAAACACCCAAGCCGTACACGGTGTCGGTCGGGAATATGGCGGCCTTGCCCTCGCGTAGTGCGGCCGCGACGGCCTCAAGCGAAGCCGGCACAGCTTCGGGGAGCTGGGCAGCCCTCGCAAAGCCTTCAGGATTGCTTCTCGAAACAACGGCGGCAATCGCCTGGGCTACGCGCAGGCCATCGACGGCGGCGCTCATGATGCCGCCGGCATAACCCGCGCCCTCTCCGCAGGGATAGATGCCGCAAGGGATGCGTTTCTCGTCTTCGGTCGGGCGGCCATGACCGCGGGCGATGTCGCGCGGACGAACGCGTTTGCGCGGAGTGCGCCTCCATGCTTGCAGGTCATCTGGGTCGCGCAGGATGCGCACGGGGCTGGAGCTGCGCGTCTCCACGCCCGTCATCACGGCACCGGGATCGGCGAAGCCATGCAATTTGCGATCCAGAATGGGCAACGCCTCGGCAATGGAATCAGTGATGAAAGCAGGCAGTATCTCGCGCAGGTCGCACCAGACGACACCGCGCGCGTAGCTGGGCGTGACGGTCGGCGAGGGATTGCCCGCCTCATCGGCGAGGAAATCGCCGACGGTCTGCGCAGGCGCCTGCCAAGGCGCGCCATTCATCTCGGCTGCTTCGCCGTAAGCCGCCTGCTCGATACGCCGCTGGAACGTCGTGCCCGCGAGCGGATCTTTCGCCGAACCGGGAAAATCGGTCGGCGTCACATTCACCAGCAGCGCGGCATTGGCGTTCTCGCCATCGCGCGCAAAACGGCTCATGCCGTTCACGACCACGCCGAACTCCTCGCTTGCCGCTGCGACCACCTGCCCGCCCGGGCACATGCAAAACGTATAGACCGAACGTCCCGACGGCAGATGCGCGACCAGCTTGTAATCAGCCGGCCCAAGCGCCGGATGCCCTGCGGCATCGCCGTACTGCGCACGGTCGATGGCCGCCTGCAGATGCTCGATGCGCACGCCGACCGAGAACGCCTTCGGCTCCATGGCCAGCTGGGCGCGCAGCAGCATGCGGAACGTGTCGCGCGCCGAGTGCCCGCACGCCAAGACGAGCGTGTCGCAGGGGATTCGCTCGACGACGGCGCTGCCGGCTTCGTCGGAAGCGCCAGGTGCAGATGGGTCTTTCTGCACTGAGATCTCGCACAGCCGGCCGCCCTCGTCGAATGCCACGTCGGCAAGCTTCGCATGGAATAGCACCTCGCCGCCGGCATCTTCGATCGCCTGGCGCAGGTTGCGCACGACATCCACGAGCTTATCGGTGCCGATGTGCGGCTTGGCCTGCCAGAGGATCTCTTCGGACGCGCCCGCATCGGCGAACCACTGCAGCACGTGGCGGGCGAGCGGGCTTTTGGTGCCCGTGGTCAGCTTTCCGTCGGAAAACGTTCCAGCGCCGCCTTCGCCGAACTGCACGTTAGTGCGCACATCCAGCGCTTTGCCGGCATCGAATGCCGCAACGGCTGCACGGCGCTCTTCGACGTTCCCACCGCGCTCGAGCACCAGTGGACGCAAGCCGGCACGAGCCAGATACAGCGCTGCGAACAGGCCTGCAGGCCCCGTGCCCACCACGACCGGGCGCGGCGCGCCCTCAGCGGGGCACACGACGGGAATCTCGAGCGGCTCGTAAGGCGCATAAGGCTGCACCGTCACCTTCTTGGAGGCGTTGCCCTTCCCTTCGAGCAGCCGCTGCTCCGCATCCGCATCGTCGAGCGCAACCGCGTAGGTCGCCACGAAGCCGACGTCGCTCTTCTTGCGTGCATCCACGCTGCGGCGCAGCAGCTTCATCTCGCAGATGGCCTGCGCCTTGACGCCGAGCGCATTCGCCAGCGCACCGCGCGCCGCGCGTTCGCCGTCCGGCAAGCCTGCATCGAGCGGTAGCCGCACGTTGGATACTTCTATCATGTTTCGCTCCTCTTTTGGGCCACCGCCCCCCGGCCCCTGGCCCATTTTGGGCCACACCCCCGGCCCCTGGCCCACGGCCTGGCCGTTGCATTCTATGTTGCCATCAACTGCTCCGCGGCGCTTCGACCGGCAAGCAGGCCGCTAGCCCAGGCCCAATGCAGGTTGTAGCCGCCGCAAGGTCCGTCCACGTCCAACGCTTCGCCGACGGCGAACAGCCCAGTCACCTCGCACGCAGCCA
>CAYOBD010000131.1:0-6594 GCA_964402005.1 uncultured Eggerthellaceae bacterium | reverse complement strand
ATGATGTCTGGAAGGAGAAGAAGAACTACGGCAAGGGTTCCATGGGCGTTGTCCGCACGACTTACCTCATAGACGAGGACGGCGTCATCGTGCGCGCGCACGACAAGGTGAAAGCCGCCGATAATCCTGCGCAGATGCTCGCAGAGCTGTAAAAGTGGGACGAGGCTAGGATGCGGTTTGTCATATCGCCGGCCAAGAAAATGGTCGTAGATACGGATTCGCTTGCGTGTACGGACCTGCCTATGTTCTTGGATAAGGCCGAGGTTCTGTGCGCGTGGATTTGCAGTTTGACGTACGAGCAGCAGAAAAAGCTTTGGGCGTGCAGCGAGACCATTGCGCGGCAAAATGCGGAGCGGTTTGCGCATATGGATTTGCGCAACCGTCTGACACCGGCTCTTCTGGCATACGACGGCATCCAGTACACGTACATGGCTCCAGCCGTCTTCGAAGACGGGGAGTTCGACTATGTGCAAGAGCACTTGCGCATACTGTCGGGGTTCTACGGCGTTTTGCGCCCTCTTGACGGCGTGGTGCCGTATCGTCTCGAAATGCAGGCGAAGGCTGCCGTGGATGGCCATGCAAACCTCTATGATTTTTGGGGAGATGCTCTATATCATGCAGTTATGGACGACAGTCGTGTCCTGGTGAATCTTGCTTCGAAGGAATACTCGAAAGCAATCGAGCGCTATCTACAGCCGTCTGATCGCTATATTACGTGCGTATTCGGCGAACTCGAGGGCGGGCGCGTCGTTCAAAAGGGGGTCTATGCCAAGATGGCCCGCGGCGAGATGGTGCGCTATCTGGCTTCCATCCACGCTCAGGCACCTGAGCAGATGCGTGGCTTCAGCTGGAGCGGATACGAGTTCGACGAGGAACGCTCGAAGGGCGACACGTACGTTTTCGTCAGGGCCTCAAACCGGGATTGATGCCTACTGTTTTTGGGGATCTCTGCTAGCGCGTATGCAGCCAGGCACTTTGCAAAGTGTTGGCTTCTTATCGTTTGGCGGCACGAATTGGTGTCTATCGTCTTCGCTGTCATGCTGGCAGCGACCTGGATCATCGCACTAGTCGTTTGAGGCATCAACCGTTTGGTCGCGCGCATGGTCGCTCGCTTAGTGCGGCGGCGCATTCAATGCGCGCCTTGTTTTCCGCTACTGCAGTTTCGTTTTTGCAGAGGAGCCCATTGTCCGTACTGCGTTGATCCCACCGCGGATGAACTCGTCGATAATCGGTCGGATCTCGGCCCATTCGCGGTCGGAATGCACAGACAGGGCAGCGTTGTAGCACCCGTTCAACTGGAACACCTTGAGCGCCTGGACTGCCGCACTCGGAATCCCATCCATGATGAGCTGTTCGAACTCGTCGCCCTCTCGATACGAGTTTTCGGCTTCCAGGAAACGGGGCAGGTAGCTTTTGTCGCGTACAACGGGCTCATAACGTCCCGCTTTGCGGATACGCGCGCAAAACGGTTGCGTCGCGTCTTCCTCGGTGCAGGAGTCGCAATGCAGTTGAGCTTTGATCGAGCGGACGCCGTCCACCTGGTCGTCCACTAATGCACTGAACACCTGTTCAAGGTTGGAAAAGTGCGCATAGAACGTCGAACGGCTGATGTTGGCGGCGCGAGCGACTTCGGAGACGCTAATATCGGTGAGTTCTTTGTGCTTCATGATGTCGAGCAGTGCGTCTTTGATGGTGCGCTCCGTCTTGGCGTTGCGGATGTCCATTCGAATCCTTTTCCCCAAAGTGGCATCGGAAATTGCACCTAGCAGTTTGCATGAAAAACCGTACAGATTGTACGGAATTGTCCGAAAAGTTTCGGAATGCTTGTCTACGATGCTTGCCGGCGGTTTCGGCGATGCGAGAGGTTCGCGTATATGGCATTTCAAGTGACGTTGCATCAGATGATCATCTTCTTCCTCATCCTGCTGGTGGGGTTTGCGGTCGGAAAAGCCGGTCTGTTCAAGCGCGAACAGATGGGCGGGCTTGCGCAGATTATTACCAAAGTGCTGCTGCCCGTTTTGATCTTTCAAGGGACGACTGCCTGCGCTACCCGCGAAAACATCGCTGCTAACTGGCCAATTGTCGCTTTCGCCGTCGCATTCTATGTGGTTGTGGCCGCTGTTCTGTTTGCGCTCGCCAAGCTCATGCATCTGAAAGGTGACCGCGACAAGGTATTCACGTTCTGCTATTTGTTCGGCAATACGGGATTCGTCGGTATTCCTTTGTTGGTTGCTCTGTTCCCCGAATCGGGCATGCTGTACATGATGCTGTTCAGCATCATCGATCAGCTGGTGTTCTGGACATTCGGCATCTGGCTGGCCACCGCGCGCGACCGCAAGGCCAGCTTTTCGGCAAAGAGCCTCCTCACGCCCAATCTGATTTCGATGATTCTGGCGCTCGTATTTGTGGCCTTCGAGATTCCCGTCCCCGATGTCATCGGCGATACGCTGGCCGTGATCGGCAATGCAACGAGCGGCATGTGCATGATTTATCTGGGCTTGCTCGTGTGTTTCTCGAAATGGATGCAGGTCATCAAATGCAAAGAGCTGTACGTCGGCATCGCGGTCAAGATGATCCTGCTGCCCATAGTCGGCGGGCATCTGCTGATGGCAATCGGCGGCATAAGCCCGGACGCGATGGTGTCGATGGTTGTTATCATGTCGCTGCCTGTTATGACCGTCGTGCCCATGATCGCCTCGATGCATGGGCACGAAGGGGAGTATGCGACGGGCATCACGGTGATCACGCTTGTGGTGAGCGTGGTCACGATCCCGCTGGTCCAGTTGCTCGCGTTTCTGTGATTTCGGCGTGTCCTCTATGGGGCGTGCTCTCTCGTGCTGTCGATCCCGATGGTTCGCCGCTCCCGATGGCAGCCCGTCATCAGCGGTTTCCCTATGGGACAGGGCGAGTCGTTCCGCTCCTGCACACGGCAAGCCTCCGAATTCCTCTTGGGCATCTCATATACAATGGATGCGTTACCAATTGAGATGAAGCACCGATTTGCGGTCCCGACAAAAGGAGACGCTATGCACTACACGGGTCCGACCTACCGTCCGCCGTACGAGGCGACTTCCCTCATCCTGCAGGTCACGACGGGATGCAGCCATAACGGCTGCGCGTTTTGCAGCATGTACCGCAATGTGCCGTTCGCGGTTTCTCCTTTCGAGGAAATCGAGGCCGACCTGGTCGAGGCGGCGCAGTTCGCGCCGTATGCGCGCCGCGTGTTCCTCGCCAATGGCGATGCATTCTGCCTTTCTGCCGATGAGCTGTTGCGCATCGCCGAGGCCATCCACTCACGTTTGCCTTATGTGCGCTCAATCGGAGGTTACGCATCCGTGCGCAACGTCGCGGGCAAAACGGATGCCGAGCTGGTCGCGCTGACCGATGCGGGGTATGCGAATTTCAACTTCGGTCTCGAGTCGGCGCTCGATGACGTGCTCGTGCACATGAACAAGGGCTTCACGGTGGCAGATGCGCGGCGGGAGTTCGCGCGCCTGCGCGTTGCGGGCATGCCCTACAATGTGAACATCGTGAATGCTGCGGCTGGACCGGAGCGCATCGACGAGCATGCACGCGCGAATGCGGCTTTCGTAAGCGAGATCGATCCGACGCTCGTGTTCGTGTCGCCGCTCCACATCGATCCAGGCACGCCGTTGGCAGATGAGCTGGCTGCGGGCGCGTTTGCCGAGTGCACACTAGGCCAGTATGTCGAGGAGGAGATCGAGTTCCTGCGTGGTCTCGATGTGAGCGATTGCGTGTTCTACGGGCTGCACATGTCCAACCCTGTGCAGGTCGCGGGGCGCTTGCCGCGCGATAAGGACGAAATGCTGGAAACGCTGGGATCCGGTCTGGCGGCCATGCCGGAGCGAATGCGCTCGTCGCATCCGCTCAAGGGCCGTGAGGGCCGCATCATCGGATAAGGAGAGGTTATATGCGCTTCAATAGGATGATGTCGACGACGGGAGAGGCGCGGGCTGTTCGTGCCGAACGCAGCTTGGGTCTGCGCTTTGCGGCAGTGGCGTTTGCGGCGTGTTTGGCGTTTGTGCTGACCAGCTGTGGTGGAGAGGAGAAGCCAGCACCTTCCGATCAGGGCGAACCAGCCGCTGCGGCTACTGACGGTGGTGCCAACGCGCAGCAGAATAGCGGTGCTGGCGCGCAGCAGGATAGCGGTGCTGGCGCGCAGCAAAACGATAGCGCCAACGCGCAGCAGGGCAGCGGAACGCAGTCGAGCTTCCTCTTCCCGACCATGGAAGAGCCCGACGAGGATACGCTCTATGCGCTCCTGGACGAAGAGGCCGCGCAAAACTTGATCGAGCGGGCAAAGACTGATCCGGATACCAATTGGATTGCAGCCCATCCCGACGAATACGGCATCTACGGCTATATTGCGCAAACCCGCCTGCTTGAGATTGCGGCGCGCGATCCGCTGGCTGCGCCCTATATCCGTCAGTTCTTGGATAGCTATCCGGCCGATGGGCCTGATTACAATGCCCCTGCGCTCGAGGAGGGGTCTCCCTCTCCGGACGTTCCCGAGACGAAGGTCCCGCATCTGTATCAGTGGGATCAGCGGTGGGGCTATGTCCCGTATGGCGGTTTCGTCATGGGGACCAGCGCGTGTGGCCCCACGGCGCTGACGATGGTTTATCAGGCGGTTACAGGCGACAAATCGATTTCTCCCTACGATATGGCGCTCA
This sequence comes from uncultured Eggerthellaceae bacterium, assembly GCA_964402005.1. Taxonomy (GTDB): domain Bacteria; phylum Actinomycetota; class Coriobacteriia; order Coriobacteriales; family Eggerthellaceae; genus CAYOBD01. The sequence goes on along the minus strand of CAYOBD010000131.1, from coordinate 1,900 downwards.
AGGCCTATGAGTGGGGCTACGTCTCCGAATACGGGACCTCGTCTGCAGTGATGTACGGCATGGTCGATGATCTGGGCATGGAGTGCTGGGAGATTCCTGCGACCGCCGAGGGCATCGTCGAGGCGCTGCAGAACGGATATGTGCTCATCGACAATGTGGGCATCGGATATTTCTCCACCTCAGGGCATTTCCTCGTGCTGACGGGCTTGTCGCCTGATGGCCAGGTCATCATGAACGATCCGTTCTCGATCACGCGCTCCTCGCAACTGTGGGACCCTGAATTCATCGCATCCGAGTCCATGTCCATCTACGCATACAAGAAGGCATAAGAAGGTACGACGTGGCAAGCGGGTCCGGCGGCAAAAACTCTGCGCGGGAGGAAGGGGATCGCAAAACGCTCGAGGCCATGGGCCGCATCTATTGCTCGGCGCATCATGAGGGCGAGCCAAAAGACTCCGTGGGCTTATGTGTGTCGTGTCGTGAAACGGTGGATCGTACGCTCGAGCGAACCGCTGCATGCCCTTATGGGCACGAGGGCAACTGCCAGGATTGCAAGACCCACTGCCAGCGAGGGGAGGCCCAGCAGCGCATCCGCGAGATCATGCGCTATGCCGCTCCGCGTATGACCGTACGCCATCCGCTCATGACGCTTGAGTATCTGCGAAAGAAACGCCGACGCGTGCAATAGTGATGCTGGTGCCAGACACTGCTGTCACACTACAATTATCCGCATATTCGGAGATGGCGCGCAGAATGAATTGCCGGGCTCGGTTTGGGCTATACTGCTCACTTGTGCAAAACCGAGGAATCCGGTCTGTTGGGACCGATGCGAGAGGTCAGTGGTCATCATGCCGACAATCAAACCGTTCAGGGCGGTGCGCCCGACAGCGGAGTTCGCGCCTATCGTGGCGGCGCCGCCGTACGATGTGCAAAACGACGACGAGGCGCGTGCGATCGTCGCCGCCAATCCGCAGTCGTTTTTGGCCATTGACGAGCCAGTGGTGAATTTCCCCGAGGGTACCGACCCGTTCGACCTGTTGGTCTATCTGAAGGCGGGTGCGATGCTGCGCGGCCTGAGGACGCAGGGTCTGATGGTGGCCGAGACGCGCGAATCGTTCTACCTTTACGAACTCACGATGGACGGGCGCGTGCAGAACGGCTTGGTCGGCTGCGTTGCCATCGACGACTATCTGAACGGTATCGTGAAGGAGCATGAGACGACCCGCGTCGACAAGGAGGTCGACCGAATCAATCATGTGCGTGGCTGCGAGGCGCAGACCGGTCCGATTTTCCTGGCGTACCACTACGAGGAGAATCTTGCGCGCATCTACGATGAGGCGAAGGCCGGCGAGCCGCTGTTCGATTTCATTGCCGATGACGGCGTGCGCCATCGCGGCTTCATGATTCCCGAGCAGGCGACCGACGAGATCATCGAGTGCGTTCGCGCGTTGCAGCATGTGTACATCGCCGACGGGCACCATCGGGTGGCCGCCGCGGCCGAGGTGGCCAAAGCGCGCCGCGTCGCGCGCGGCTCGCAAGAGCCCACCGAGGAATCCGACTACTTTCTGGCGGTGCTCTTTGCTGATTGCGAGCTGAAGATCTGGCCGTACGAGCGCGTGGTGAAGGATCTGAACGGCCTGACGGTTGATGGGTTTTTAGCCGAACTTCGTGCGCGTTTCGATGTGGAGGAGGTCGTGGCGCCCGAAATCGGTGGCGAGCCGTTCTCCGTGCTGGACGCGCCTGACCCCGAGGCGGCCGAGGAGCTGCTCAAGCCCCGTGCGCTCGGCGAATTCTGCGTGCTGGTGGGGGGCCGGTGGTACCGCTGCCATGTGCGCGAGGGGGAAATCCCCGACGATTTGCGTGCGCGTTTGGAGGTGGAGCTCGTTCAGCGAAAGCTGTT
>CAYOBD010000130.1:0-6614 GCA_964402005.1 uncultured Eggerthellaceae bacterium | reverse complement strand
GCAGGCGCTTCTCCTCTTCGGCTTTTGCCTTTTCTGCCTCTGCCTGTGCCTCTGTCATCTCCTCGTAAGGCTTCATCTTCTCCGTGTACGCATCGTACTCTGCCTGCAAGTCGGCCAGTTGCTGCTCGGCCTTCTCTTTGTCGGCAACGGCCTGATCGTAATCTCCTTGGGAAACTCCGCATGCAGAAAGCGCAAGCAAGACGCTTGCTGCGGCCGCGCAAAGCGCAGCTCGTTTTGCTATCGATATCCTCTTCATGTGTGCCACCCTTCTCCCTTCCCGCTCTCCTTTTTGTCGGGACATGTGTATTGTCTGATAGGGCAAGGGGTGAACGTGTACTGATAATGGGACTGATGAACTACATTAAGCTGCCGCTATGGGTGGACTTCTTAGGGCTGGCAGGCTGCCATCTAGAAACGGTTCTGCGCGTAAGACAAGCTTCCGATTCCCGCTGTTCTCGTAGGTATACAAAAGCCTCAGTTTCGTCCTTTTTATGGTACATGATGCGGTTCCCTCATATGGGATGATGCTGTCGTTGTTGAAGACGGGGAGGGAAACATGGGGTTGGATGTGCTCTCGAGCGCCTGCTTCGTGCTTCTCTTGAGACAGGGAACCCGATCCAGTGGTGCTAGGTGGTTGTCATGGGCGAGTATTTCGCATGGGTCAATATCGACAAGCATGAGCGCATAGAGATGGGTGCGTTCGGGTCGGGGACCAAGGTTATGGAGCCCTGCTGGGTCGGTGACAAATGCATCGACGCCGTATGCACGCTGTTGGAGGATCGATGGCGAGGCGACACGATTGCGTTTTGCGGCGATCAATCGTACTTCTGGCCTGATACCACGGGAAGAGATATCCCTGCGCGCAGCGAGTACGGCGATCCGTTCCTGGATTACGCCGAAGATCATTTCGAAGACGTTGCTGGGCTTTTCAAAGAGGCGAAAGGCCGCACGTACATAGTGTATGGTTGCTCGGATGTCAGTGAGCTTCCCTATATGGGGCCTTTCGATCGGACCATACAGCATAGGCGGTTCGTCGTGAACCACACGCGGATGCTCTTCTACGATCGCAAGCGCACACCGATCCGCTGCTTTTGGCCGCACCAGCTGGGTGGTGACGAGCGCATCGTCCGATTCGATCCGTTCCCCGCGCTGCTTGCGAAGGACAATAGGCTTGCAGGATTCTCGAACCATAAAAACAAGTACTTCGAAGAGGATTGGGTTGGGGATGCTGTCGAGATCGTCGACGAGATGCCGCCGCGCGCATATCTCGACGTATCGGCGTTCTACGACTATTGGTTGCCAAGCATCATCGCAGATGACGAGGCGCTACTGGAAGCGATGGAAACCAGCGAGTTTAAGGAACTCGTGGAGGCGGGAGAGGATGCCAAGGATGCGATTGCGCGGCTTCGCCCTGATTGGGTAGTGAAGCAGCCTATCGGGTGGCCGGAGATTTGGCCATATGGGTAAGCTTGGGGGCAGGTTGGCGTAGAGCTTTGCGTTGGTGCAGCGCTGGGACGGCTCGTGTCAGCAAAAAAGCGGGGGACAACGCGACTCTTGTGTGCATGCGCGAGTTTTGTACGAAAGTGCGCCGGTAAAGGAAGACGAGGACTGGTGAGTTTCAGGGAGATGCTTGTCTGTCAATTACATGCCGCCCTGTCCCATTCTATGTATCCGAAAAGATGTTTGGATATGCAATCATTTCAGCATTGATTCGGGCGTGAAAGCTTTAAGAAGGTGTTCTATCTATTGGCTGATGTTTGAATTGATAATCGGCAAGAACTGTTTGGCACGCCTTGAGAGAAGCTGATGGTGCGTGCAGTTGGCGATGCCGATGGCGCTGATCCGCTGCGGTGTGCGATGCGGTTATGAATATGGGATGATAAAATCCTGGTAACCAGGACAATTGCACGGCGTTGGGTCAGCGGCGGCACCCGAATGCGAAAGGCTTTGCTATGGACATTCAAGCTCTCGAAAACCTACTCGAGCGATACTCTAAGGCGGTTGGCACAACTCGCAAGAACGAGCTTTACAAATGGCGTGCCGTTGCTTGCTTTCAGAAAAACTGGAATCTCGAAGCGGATGATTTCAGTGAAATGCTCAAGGCCTCATTGGCAGACAGCAATCTATTGCTCACCAATGGAATGTATTACCCGAGAGGGATGATCGAAATCTTCGCTTGGCATCAGCCAGATGAAACCAAACAAGCGCTCGTTGCCCTTCTTGATGAAAGTGTCGATTTGCGGGAACGCCTTGTAGCTTTCGACAAAGCCGCGAAAGCCTTGCTCGAGAAGGATAACCAGCGGCGTCTCGCGGAAGGTGAACCCGAGGCGAAGAATTCGTTCCAAGATCCTCGCGCCATGAACGTCTACCTCACGTTCGCTCATCCAGATATCTACTTCTTGTACAAGTCGAGCATGTTCACGAGAGCAGCCGAGCTGCTGGGCATCAAAGCGCCTTCCAATAAATTCGATAAGGCTATTGCCTATAACGCAATGTGCAACGAGATCCTAGCTTACCTGAAAGAGAAGAAGCAAGATTTCATTGAGGCTAGCGATGCTTTAGTCCCGATCGAGTTGCGTGAAGCTGACCCCGAGCATCATTTGCTGGTACAGGATATCGTTTACTTTGCAGATGCTTATGACGATGCTTTTGCATGGATACCCACCAAAGCGCAATATGACCCAGGCATCGAGGCTGATGAATGGTTGCAACTATTGGATAATCGCGAAATCTTTACCTCAAATGCATTACTGCTTGTCCGGCGTTTGATGGAATGCGGCGGACAGGCGACATGCGCAGAGCTCGCGGACAGATTTGGCAACTCCCCACAGTTTTACATCAACAACGGCTCAACGCTAGGAGAGCGTTTGGTAAATAAAGCCGGTGTTCCAAAGCCGAATATAGAGGGCTGGAAAACCAAATGGTGGATGGTTCCCTTTATTGGTAAAGAGAAGCCAGAAAAAGGCAAGGGTGTTTTCATCTGGCGCTTACGACAAGAGCTGCAAGAAGCGCTTCAAGGCTACGAATTCCCGAACGATATCAGCGAAGATGGAGCGAGCATGAACAAGCCGCAGGGTGCAAGTTATCCAAAGAACCTCATTCTGTATGGTCCTCCCGGCACGGGCAAGACATACATGACTAAAGCCTACGCTGTCGCCATCTGCGAGGGCAGAACGGTCGAAAGCGTGCTGGATGAAATGGCAACGGACGAAGGCTATGCCGATGTAGCTGAGCGGTACCGACAATTGAAGGAGAAGGATCGGATTGGTTTCGTTACGTTCCATCAATCGTATAGCTACGAAGAATTCGTAGAAGGCCTTCGACCGGACTTCGATGATGAAGATGGCATTATGAAATATCCGGTCAAGAGAGGTGCCTTCCTCGAATTCTGCAGCAAGGCGAGCAGCCCCGTTTCGCAAGCAGCTGTGTCCCAAGGCGTCCCTCATTTCGAAGATAACCCCGAACCACGCATCTGGAAGCTAGGGCTGAATATCAGCGAGATGGACCTGTTCAGTTATTGCAAAAGCCATGGTTGCATACGCATGGGGTGGGAGGAATGGGCGCCTGATGAGTTTCAGGATGACCCGAATCTATCCACGGCCAATAAGAAAGCCATCGCCGCTTTCCAAAACGAAATGCAGCCCGGTGATTTCTTCATTTCGCCTGGAAACGATAGCGCCACGTATAGCGTTGGCGTGATTACCGGCGATTTTGAGTGGCGCGATGACTTCGAGTACGCTAAGCGCTACCGTACGGTGCAATGGATAACCGATGTTAGCAAGTCGACGATACGGAACCTGAACGATGGCAAGATACTGACGCTTCAAACTGCCTATGAGTTGAAACGCATAACCGTACCCGCGCTGCTCGATGCAATGGGAATGGGCGAGGATGCTCAACATGATGCACAGGTTCGCAACGATCAGGAACCGGCCGTTTTCATCATCGATGAAATCAACCGTGGCAACGTCTCTAAGATCTTCGGGGAGCTTATCACGCTCATAGAGGAACCGAAGCGGAAAGGCGAGCTGGAGGAGCTCTCGGTTCGACTCCCGTATTCGGGCCATAGCTTCAGCGTTCCCGGGAACGTGTACATTATTGGCACGATGAATACCGCCGACCGTTCGATTGCCCTCATGGATACAGCACTGCGGCGCCGCTTCTCGTTCGTTGAGGTGATGCCTCAGCCAGACTTGTTGACCGATGTCGTTGTGGACGATGCCGATATCGCTAAGATGTTAAGTGCCATGAATGATCGCATCGAGCTTCTGTATGACCGTGAGCATACACTTGGACACGCTTATTTCATGTCGCTCAAAACGGCCCCCACCATCAAATGCCTGGCAGAGATCTTCGGGAATAAGATCATCCCGCTGCTGCAGGAATACTTCTACGACGACTATGCGAAGATCCGCTCGGTACTTGGCGCGGCCGCGAACGACTTTTTTGAGACGAAAAGCAGCAAAGACGTGTTCTGGGTCGATGACGAAGAGACGCACAATCATCTTCGCTCGTACAGCTTGAAACCGACACCCCAGGATCCCCAGGCGTATAAGCGCATTTACCAGATTGAAGGTGAAGAGTAGGGTTGCCCCGCCTCAAGCGACATATCGAAGTCCGGGAGTTCGAATACCTTACGCGCTTCGACCGCAAGCGCGAGGGGTGCTATGACTTGACGAACGATGAGTTCGATGCATTGCGCGAATTTGTGCTTGAAAACAACGATGGGGAATCTGATGTCCCGCTTGAGCTGATGAGGCTCTGCTCGCCGCCGGGCATAGGTGAAGCGTTCCAGTTGAGAAACTACGTCGGCGTGATCGAGCTGGCGGACGGCTTGCAGATCGAGGTGCTTCCGAAGATCGACATTGCCCCGTCGCAGCAGGTAACGGATCGCGAAATCTTTCTGAAGATGCTATCGACGCTAGGCTCCGACGTGTCGTTCAAGGCGCTGTCTGAGTCGCATGTTTCAACAGATGATATGCCTCTGTTCGAGGTGTTCATTGGGATGTTCTTAGAGGAAGCGACGCGGCTCGTACGAATGGGTCTGAAATCGGCTTATATCGAAACGTACGGCCAAGAACAGTTTGTGCGCGGCAAAATCGATTTCGCCCGCGAGGCGCGAAAGAATCCCGTTCATGCGGAACGTCTCAATATCGTATACGACGAGTTCAAGCGCGACAGACCCGAGAATAGACTCATTAAGACAACACTGCTGTTTTTGAAAAGCAAAACGCGAAGCGCCGGGCATGCGAGGAGCATTGCTAGTTTGTTGCCAGCATTCGATACGATTGGTGTCTCCCATAACGTCGATGCGGATATCGCGCGTTGCGTAACGAACAGAGCGACCGAGGTTTACGGTACGCTACTCGGATGGTGCCGGGTGTTTCTGAAAGGCGAGAGCTTCACCATGTTTCGCGGCAGTAGCGTTGCGACCGCTCTGCTGTTTCCAATGGAGAGAATCTTCGAGGACTATGTTGGCCATTGCTTGCGGATTGAGTCCATCCGAAACCATGTTCTGCGTCGCGTAGAGCTACAAGCACAGACGCAATGGCTGTTCGAGGGGCATAGAATCAGACTTCGGCCCGATATCCTATGTGAGCAGCGCAACGGTCGCCTGGTGGTGCTAGACACCAAATGGAAACGCGTAAGCAAGCCAGGTGACTTATCGGTTGCAGATATGCATCAAATGTATGCATACGGGCAACGTTATCGATGTGAAGATGAGGAGATGCAGCGTGTCATACTGCTTTATCCATGGCATCGGGATGTCAAGCCCGGGCTTTATGAGAATGGGCGACATGTGAGCAAGGACGGTGTTCAGGTCGATATGTTCTTTGTCGATTTGGCGAATATGGACGCGAGCATGAAAGGGCTATTGGACGTTATAGATGGCAACGATAATTGAGGCGAGTAATACAATATAGATGATGAAAATCGTCAGTTATTCCTTTGGAAGGTGAGAACTTGAACCATTCAGAAATATCGAGTTTCATTTGGGGGACGGCGGATTTGCTGCGCTCCAGCTTCAAGCAGCACCAGTACGGCGACATCATCCTGCCGTTCACGGTCATGCGGCGCCTCGACGTGGTACTCGAGCCCACGAAGCAATCGGTGCTCGATGCGGCCGCCAAGAAGCTGCCCGACGCGCTGCGCGACACGATGCTCAAGAAGGCCGCAGGTGTCGACTTCTACAATACGAGCGAGTTCACGATGCCGGCGCTCCTGCAGGATGCGGACGGCATCCGCGAGAACCTGACCAAGTACGTCACCAGCTTCAGCCCCGACATCGCAGACATCTTCGACAAGTTCAAGATCTTCGATGTCATCAAGGATCTGGATGACAACGACCTGCTGTTCCTGGTCGTGGAGCGGTTCTGCAACCCCAAGATCGACCTGAGCCCCGCAAGCATAAGCAACGCCGACATGGGCGACATCTACGAGGAGCTCATCCGCAGGTTCTCCGAGGTCTCCAACGAGACCGCAGGCGAGCACTTCAGCCCGCGCGACGGGCTGCGCCTGGCGGCCGAGCTGCTGGTCGTCGGCGAGATGGACGACCTCTCGCAGCCCAACCGCATCGTGAAGGTGTGCGACCCCTGCGCCGGCACCGGCGGCGC
>CAYOBD010000129.1:6120-6620 GCA_964402005.1 uncultured Eggerthellaceae bacterium | reverse complement strand
CGGCTTCAAGCGCTGTCCGGGGCGTACGAGCGCCTCCCAGAACGCGACGCGATTCGTGCGCGGTTCGGGCCCGCTTGTTTCGCGCAGCAGAAACACCTCGGCAGCGCCTCCGGTTCCGCGCTTGGCGCCTATCAGGCGCGCTGGCATGACGCGCGTTTCGTTCGCCACAAGCAGATCGCCGGGGCGCAGATAATCGCCCACTTCGCGGAAGATGCGGTCCTCGAGCGCTCCCGTGGTGCGGTCCATGACGAGCAGACGGCATCCGTCGCGCACGGCGGCCGGCTCCTGCGCGATAAGCTCGGGGGGAAGGTTGTAATCGAAATCGCTGGTTTTCATAGCGCTATGGTACCACGTGCGTGCGCTCGCTCGCCGATGGCGCAGCTCTAGTGCATGCCGCGCATCTGATTGCGCAGGGCGCGTTTGCGGGCCTGCTTTTCCTCGTAGGCGCGTTTTGCCTCGAGGTCAGCTTGACGCTTCTCGGCTGATGCAGCCCCCGCTGC
>CAYOBD010000129.1:0-6071 GCA_964402005.1 uncultured Eggerthellaceae bacterium | reverse complement strand
GGGCTTCCTTCTCGAGTGCACGCTGTTTGCGGATGGCGGCCCGCGTAGCTTCGGCCTCTGCGACTGAGAAGCGGCAGCCGCAGTAGTTCTGACGGTACATGCCCAGTTCGCGGCTGATACGCGTGGCCTCGTCGTAGTACGGAGTGAAATCCTCGAACACGGACGCGATTCCCGCATCCGCGCAGGCGCGGTCCAGCTCCTCGTGCATGACGTCGCGCAGCTGATACGGGCTTACGGCCAATGTGGTGGAAAGCCCTTCGAACCCGTGTGCGGCGGCATAGGCGGCGGCTTCCTCCAGGCGCATCCGATAGCAGGCACGGCAGCGGTCTTCGCGCACGATGCCTTCGTCGCCTCGCTCGACCGCTTCGCCGATCGGCGCGACGGCTTTCTCCCAAGCGGCGGGGTCGTATGCGCCCTCGATGACGTCGAATCCCTGCGTTGAGGCATATTTCCTCAGCTCGGCAAGGCGATGCTCGTACTCTGCGCGCGGCGCGATGTTGCTGTTGGCGTAGTGCACGGTGATGCTGTGGCCTTGTTCGGCCAGAAGGCGGGTCGGCATGATGGCGCACGGTCCGCAACACGCATGTACGAGCAGCTTCATGAAGGCAAGTATAGTGGAAATATCTTCCTGGAACTTTTTCCGCTTGTGGAAATATCTTCCTGGAACTTTTTTCCGCTTGTGGAAATATCTTCCTGGAACTTTTTTCCGTTAGTAATCCTTGGCGCCGGGGCTGGCCAGCCAGGCGGCCTCGAACTCCTCGTAGGCTCCGGCGAGCACGGCTTCGCGCGCACGGCGCATGAGGTCGATCAGGAAATGCAGATTGTGCATCGATAGCAGGATGCCGCCGAGCATCTCGTTCTGCTTCACGAGGTGACGGATATAGGCGCGTGTGTAGTGCGTGCAGGTCTCGCATGTGCAGGCAGGGTCGAGCGGACCGAAGTCGCGGGCATATTTCGCATTGCGCATGTTCATACGGCCCGTGCTGGAAAACGCTGTTCCCATGCGACCCGTACGCGTCGGCAGCACGCAATCGAACATGTCCACGCCTGCGCCCACGGCGCGCACGAGCGTGGTGGGATTGCCGACACCCATCAGGTAGCGCGGCCGGTCGTCAGGCAGCGCTTGCGCGACGGTTCCGAGCGTTTCGAACATGGTCTCGTGGTCTTCGCCGACGGAGTATCCGCCGATGCCGAACCCGTCGAAGCGCCGCCCGCCTGCGTCGATGCTGCGCTGCTCGATATCCAGCAGCCTCCGGACGCTTTCAAGCCGCAGGTCAAGATGCATGCCGCCCTGAACGATGCCGAACAGCGCCTGGTCGGGCCGCTTGTGTGCTGCAAGGCAGCGCTCAGCCCATTCCCAGGACAAACGCGTAGAGGCTTCCACGGCGCTGCGCTCAGCTGGGTAGCCGACGCACTGATCGAGCTGCATGGCGATATCGGCGCCGATGCGCTCCTGGATCTGCATGTTGGATTCGGGCGTCCAGCGGTGCTTGCTGCCGTCGTAGTCGAATGCTTGGAAGCTCACGCCGTCGACGTCGGTTTTCATCATGTGGTCGAGGCTGAACAGTTGGAAGCCGCCGGAATCGGTAAGCGTGGGTCCGTCGTAGCCCATGAAGGCCGCAACGCCGCCAGCCTCCTCCACCACATCGGCGCCCGGGCGCATGTACAGGTGGTACGTGTTGGCGAGCACCACCTGCGCGCCGAGTTCGGAAAGACCGCGCGCAGTGACGCCTTTCACCGTGGCATGCGTTCCCACTGGCATGAACATGGGCGTGGTGAAGCTGCCGTGCGCGGTCTCGTACGTTCCCGCCCGCGCGGCGCCCGATGTTGCCTGTATGTCGTAATCGAAAAGAGCCATGGTGGTAAGTATAGCGGGTAAGGCGGGCGCTGGGCGCCCGCCTTACGGATGTCGGACGGCCGCCTTGCCGTTGCCGGGCGCTTAGCGTATCGCTGCGAGCACCTGCCTTACCGCTGTCTGGTCTGTTGCCCTTAACCGTGCAGGCGCTTCTCCAGCGCGTCGTTGATTGCCTGAAGCGCTTGGATGCGTGCATAGTGCTTATCGTTGCTGTGAAGCACGATCCACGGGGCGTATGCGGTCGATGTCAGGCGGAACATGTCGTTGACGGCCTGCTTGTACAGCGGGTATTTGTTGCGGTTGCGCCAGTCCTCTTCGGTGATCTTCCACTGTTTGGCGGGATTGGCCGCACGTGCTTCGAAGCGGGCCAGCTGCTCTTCGGGTGTGATGTCGACCCAGAACTTCAGCAGGACCGCGCCCCATTGCACGAGCTCGTGCTCGAAACCGTTGATTTCATCATAAGCGCGCGCCCATTGCTCATCGCTTGCGAAGCCTTCTACGCGCTCGACCAAAACGCGGCCGTACCAGCTGCGATCGTAGATGCCCACGTGGCCTGCTTTAGGCAGGCGGGTCCAGTAACGCCACAGGTGCGGATGCATCAGCTCCGGCTTCGAAGGCGCAGGGGAGGGGAAGATGGTGTAGGCGCGTGCGTCGATGGCTTGTGCCACGCGCTTGATGTTTCCGCCCTTGCCGGCGGCATCCCACCCTTCGTACATCAGGATGAGCGGTACGCGTTTCGTGTACATCTCCAGCTCCAGGCTGTAGAAGCGCTCCTGCTCCTGCTTCAGCAGCCGTTTGTACTCCTCGTCGGATTCGATGCGCGGCATGGGCTGGCTGTGATCTATCTGCGGATAGCCCGCCAGGATGATGTAGCTCGACATGCGCGGTGCGGCAAGGCGCTGCTGGGCCGCTTTCTGCTCGGCTGCGGCGATTTCGGCAGCGTCGGCATCGACGGATTCCGTCTCATGTGTTGCGCTTTCGGTTGCGGCCACAAGGGCATGTGCGGAGTTCTGCGCTGCGCTTGCCTTCGCGGCTTCGGCGGCAGCGTCAGGTTCGGCGGCGAGCGCTTTCTCGATGGCATCCACGAGTGCCTGTGCTATCTGCATGTTGGCGGCACGCCGGTCTTCGCCGTTTACCACGGTCCATGGCGCGAAGTCGAAGTTCGTGCGTTCGATCAGGGCGTCATAGAGGTCGTATGCTCGGTCATAGAACCTCACCAGATTCAGCTTATCGTCGCTGACACGCCAAGCTGTGGCTGGATTGTCATGCATCTCATACAAGCGTTTTTTCTGGGCTTTCTTGCTGACGTGCACGAACAGCTTGATTACGGCATAGCCGTCGTCGTGCAGCATGCGTTCGAAGTTCTGCGCGATGCTCTGGTAGCTTGCAATCGTGTCAGCATGGAATTTCCCGCGCGTCATCGCCATCCAGTCGTTCGATTTCAGGCTCTTGCCCTGCGCGAGGCGCTCGATCGCTTCGCCTCCTTCGCCTTCCGAGATATCCACGATGGCCTGCTCGATTCCTACCGCATACCAGCCGCGGTCGAAGAACGTGATGGTGCCGCGCTCGCCGAGTGCCTTCCAGAATTGCTGCATGGGAGGATAGAAATCCGAAGTGCCCCAGGGCCTGCCGGGGAACTTGCGCGCCGTTTCGAAGTCCAGCTCCGGCGTCACATGCACGGTGGTTGCGCGTGCATCGAGTTCGTACATGAGGTCGGAGATGCGGCTGCCCTTGCCAGCGCCGCTGAAACCCTCGAGCAGTACGACCAGACCGATGCCGCGGCTGCGCGCCTGCTGCTGCAGTACGACCAAACGCTCCAAGAGTTGCTTGTATTCTCTTTTGTATGTTTCCTTGTCCATCTTGGGCGCGGAAAAATCGATCCTTTCGAGCATGAACCCGTCCTTTCTGAAGATGACGCCGTCGAACGTGCGTCCTTGTGCGGAGGGCATCATACCACGTGGGCTGTCTGTCCCTGCCGCTGATGGCCCATCTGCGCCAGTCATTCCTGCATGCAAATGCGATTATGACGCGTTTGATAAGTTTTATTTGCTCTCGTTGCGGTATATTGTTCGCATCGAATCCAGCCGCATGTCGATGCAAGGAGCAGCAATGGCAGAAAACGCAGAAGGTGTCGACCGTTCAGAAGCTTTAGACGCAGGGGACCTGTCCGAGACGGGAGAGGTTGCCCTGGCGGGGGAGGACGGTTCGATTGAGCCAGTCGCAGATACGGCAGAGCCCGAACCGGCGAGTGAAGCTCCTGATTATTATGGCGTGGGGGATTCCAAAACATCCATCGATGAGGTGGCTACCGAAGAGACCGTAGTCGAAGAAGCTGTCGAAGATGCAGTTGAGGATGCCACCGAAGAGGCCCCCGAAGAGGCTGCAGCTGAAGACGCTGTCGAAGAGGCCGCTGAGGACGCCGCCGAGGAAGCTGTCGAAGACGCAGCTGAGGATGCCGCCGAGGAAGCCACCGAAGAGGCTGCCGAAGAGGCAGCTGAGGACGCCGCCGAAGAGGCTCCAGCGGAAGATGAAGCCGCTGAAGAAGGCGGCATCGAAGAAAGCGCTGCAGACGATGACGCCTCCGATGCGGATTCCGAGGAAGGCGCTGTCAGCGACGATGCCGACAGCGAGGCCCTCGACGATGCCGATGACGAGGAAGACGACGAAGACGATTCGACGGCGCCAGCTTTCATGCAGAATCGCGAGTTATCGTGGCTCACGTTCAATGAGCGCTGCCTTGACCAGGGTGCCGACGAATCGGTTCCGCTGCTGGATCGTCTGAACTTCATCTCGATCTTCTGGTCGAATCTGCAGGAGTTCTTCATGGTGCGCGTCGGCAGCCTGACCGACTTGAGCTACATCGAGCCGCCGCTGCACGACTCCAAGACGAACATGACTCCCGCCGAGCAAATCCGCGCCATCCATGCGCGCTGCGCCGAACTGTATCCCATTCAGGAGAGCTATTACGAGCATGTCCGCGGCGCGCTCGCGAAGGAAGGCGTGCGGCATCTGCGCCCAGAGGATCTGTCTGATGAACAGCGTAATTACCTTGCTGGGTTGGTCGAGCACAACATCAAGCCGTTCTTATCGCCCCAGATCATCAACTCGCGCCATCCGTTCCCGCATTTGGAGAACGGCAAGCTCTACATTCTGGTGCGCTTGGACGATGTGGCCGACGGCGCGGCAAAGAAGAAGAAGAAAGATCGCGACAAGTCCTCCAAGAAGAAGGGCGGTGCCGAGGGCGTCGTATTGGGCTTGATTCCGCTGCCCCATCAGTGCGATCGCATTATCAAGCTTCCCGGGCGCGGGTTCTCGTTCATCCTGCTCGAGCATGCCATTGAGATGTTCGCTGACACGATTTTCTCCATGTACACGATCAAGCATACGAACGTGATCTGCGTCACGCGCAACGCCGACCTGGACACGACCCAGAGCAACGACTCCGATGACGACGATTACCGCGAGCACATGCGCCGTCTGCTTAAGCAACGGGCGCGCCTCGCGCCGATTCGCCTCGAGTGCGAGCGGCCTCTCTCGCCGGTTATGGAAAAGCTGATGCTCAAACGTCTGGGCTTGAAGCGCTTCCAGGTGTACGACACCGTTGTTCCGCTGGACCTGAGTTTCACGTGGGAGTTGGGCGACTACCTGACCGACAAGAAGCGCGCGAAGCTGTCCGTCGAGCCGTTCACGCCGGCCTGGCCGCCGTGCTTCGACCGCAGCAGGCGCATAATGGATCAGGTTGAAGAGCAGGAAGTGCTGCTCAGCTACCCCTACGACAGCATGGATCCGTTCGTGCAGCTGCTGCGCGAGGCGGCAGTCGACCCCTCCGTCGTTTCCATCAAGATCACGCTGTACCGCCTTGCGCGCCAATCGCATCTGGCAGAGGCGCTGATCGCCGCCGCTGAGGCGGGCAAGGAGGTCACGTGCTTGTGCGAGCTGCGGGCGCGCTTCGACGAGAGCAACAACATCGAGTGGTCCCAGCGTTTCGAGCAGGCCGGTTGCAATGTCATCTACGGTTTCCGCAACTACAAGGTGCACAGCAAGGTGTGCTGCATCACGCGCCAAACGCCCGAGGGCGTGCGCTACATCACGCAGCTGGGTACGGGCAATTACAACGAGAAGACCGCAAAACTCTACACCGACCTGTGCTACATCACGACCAACCAGGCGTTCGGCCGCGAAGCGACCGAATTCTTCACCAACATGCAGTTGGAGA